>CAIWKW010000205.1 GCA_903913365.1 Candidatus Doudnabacteria bacterium
ACATCGCTCTGTGGCAGCGAGAATTCGGGTTCAATTCCCGATAGCCGCCCCAAAATCATTTCATTTTTATATTACAATCGCTCTGCTCCGACGCTTTGACTTTTTCTGAGAATTTTCAAGGAAAGTTAAAGGTCGGAGAGCCGACCGCAAGCGTCGGCTTGGCAGCGAGAATTCGGGTTCAATTCCCGATAGCCGCACCAAAGAAAAAAACTTTATCTTTACGGTAAAGTTTTTTTCTTTGTTGGCAATATTGGGACCTATCCCGCCGCGCCCCGTAGAGAACTTTTTAGTTCTTCTACGGGGATAGCCGCCCCAAAAGAAAATGCGCCAGCTTTTACAGTTGGCGCTTTTTCTTTGGTCTGCGTATGTACGAAAAAAAATTTTAGGCTTATACTTAAGGCAGGAAGGAGAACGCTTCTTAATAATCAAAAAACCGTCTGAGTTTTAATATTATTTTTAAAATATATGAATTATTTCAAAAAAATTGGATTGGGCTTGTGTTTTTTTCTTCTGCTGGTAAGTTTTTCTTTTATTGCGAATCCTGTCAAAGCTTTAACCATCACCCAAACAACTGTCAGAATTGGACAGCTAATTAATATAAACGGAACAGTTTATCTGGTGGAAAGTAACGGCTTGTACGGTTTCCCGAGTCTTGCAATTTTTAATTCTTGGGGATATTCATTCAGCAATATCTCCGGTGGCAATAGCGCGGAAATTGGCATGCCTATGGCCTCTGTTGTTCCTATGCGCGATTCGGCTTGCAATAGCATTTTAGACCAAATAAACAACAGCTGTTCCTCGTTAGGACAAATTCGCCCCGGTGCACTAATTAATAAAAACGGCACCATATATTTGGTAGACCAAAGCGGCTTATACGGTTTTCCAAGCGCAAGCATCTTTTTTTCCTGGAACCTTTCTTTTAGCGACATTGTCACGGCAAACAATGCCGAAAACAACCTGCCTTTTGTTGACCTTATGCAGATTAAGCATGTCGGCTGCAATACGCCTTTGGACCAAATTAACAACAAATGTTCATTCTTCAACAATTCTAACCCTGTCATTTCCCAGCTTAGTCCGGCATCCGGCACTGTGGGAACAATTATTACGATTAAGGGCAGCGGGTTTACCTCCACGGGCAATACTATAAAATTTGGTATTGGATCTTTTATAGGACAAGCATCTGCCGATGGGCAAACTTTGCAGTTTACCGTCCCCTCCACCCTTGCCCCATACTGCGCACCCAACATGGCCTGCCCGCAATTTGTCATGCAGGTCACACCGGCAAATTATAACGTAAGCGTTACCAACAACAACGGCACCAGCAATACAGAGGTCTTTACCGTAACCGGCCTATGCGGAACCGGCGGTATGATGTGTGCCACTCCTTTACAATAAAGAACTACTCTCAGTCCAAACCTAAATTATAATATAGCGCCTTAAGTCTCTAATAAAGAAAAAACGCCAATTTTCATAGTTGGCGTTTTTTCTTTAAGCGCGTGCCACCGGTAAAGATATCTTCTTGTTAATTACTTTGCAACTTTCCCAAATTTAAGAACAAACTTTTTAAGTACGGCATAGAATTGCTCCAAACTGGACAAGCTAATCCATTCATTTTCCGTATGATGACCTCCTCCTTCCGGCCTTAATAAAATAGTGGCAATATCTTTTTTTAAGAAGTACCTTGCGTCAGAAGAACCCGGAGATTGAATGAAAGTAGTTTTTTGATTTAGCTCCTCTTCCAAAATTTGGATAAAAGATAAAAATAAATTATTAGCTTTATTTATTTCATAAGGCTCCGCGGCCGACAACTCCTCTGAAGATAATCCTGGATACTTAATTAATATTTGGCGAATCTTTTCTCTTATTTGGTTCAGAGCCGTACCGGGCATAAATCTAATGTCAATTTTGGCTTCGGCATAATCCGGTATGAGGTTTGCTTCCAGACCGGAATGAAACGAACCCACGTTTATAGTATCGTGGCTATGCCCAAAAATGCCGCACGGCTCAGCGGTAAATTTTTCGCTCAACTCTTTTATAAAGCTCTGTAATTTTTCTATGGCATTTTCGCCAGTCCAAGGCCTGGAACCGTGGCCCGATTTACCTTGGCTTTTTACCAAAATTTGAATGGCGCCTTTAGCGGACTCTTGCACTGTCCAGTTTTCTCCGCCATCCGGCAAAATACAAAAATCGGCTGAAAAATCCTGCTCTTCCAGCAATTGCCTAACCCCGTTTTTTCCTCCTACCTCCTCGTCTGTGGTAATCATTATACCCACATCAAAATTTTTAATCTCCGGCCCCAAATCTAAAAATAAATTTATAAAGCTAGCAAGCGCGAACTTCATATCAAACGCTCCCCTGCCAAACAATTTATCTCCGCTTTTTTTGGGAACAAAAATATTTTCCGAACCGTTAACCACATCCAAGTGGGAGACAAGAAATATTTTTGGTTTTTTTGTCGGCTGAGTGGTAATAACCAGAGAAGGAAACCCTTGAAATTTATATTCATTTATAAATACGGGTAAATTAACCAATTGCTCTTTAATCCACTTTAGCGCCGCAAGATTTTCCGCTTCATCGCTGGATAAAGTTTTGAAACTTATAAGTTTTGACAATATTTTTTCATTCATATATTTATATTAACTGAATTTAATATCGGGGGCAAACCTTGCGGCTTACCCCCTTACTCGACCTACTCCACGACAGTGGGACCGAATATGGCATCGCTTGCACCATGGATACGCAGGTTGAAACGCGCGTTCCAATTTCCTCCGAGCGATTCCCATTTATTGCTCAGGCAGTTGTAGCCAAAGAAGACCCGGAAAATCATCCAGGGAAAACGCTCTATTCCGGTTTCCATAGGCGGAAACAACCTTTGGCAATACATTTGCCCACTCTGCTGTAATGTTGCCATTACTTTTTTTTGGGCAGAATGGCCCGGTCGCTTTTTAGGATCCCAAATTTCCAGATCCTTGAGCTTGCTGCCCTGGAGAGGCTTTAAAACAAAGCTCTCATTCCAGTTCAGCTCGTCCGGGCTGGAGACCTTATGCCACAAGCCCATCTTTTCCCCATAGGACTTATCGCCTTTGGCTTTAAGCGAGCTAACTGAGTTAGGCTCAAAGCCATAGAAAGCCTTTTCTTCCGGTTCAGCGCGAACAAGAACCAAGTCAGTTGCCGATTCTTGCCATGGCATGCGTGTGGTCCAAAGCTGGTCGTCTGTCCCCTCTCTCAAAGGGGATACAACAACCTTAAATGGCCGCCAGGTTTGAGCCAACCTGTAGAATTCTTCCTCAAATTTAGGATTAACCAGGGAAGAAATGCCGATGCCGGCGGGACGCTCCTCAACTTCGTAAACCACCAGTTTACCGTCCCGTACAATGCAGTCCAGCCGTACCAGCAGCGAAGGCAGCCCCATCTTTTGTTGAACCCATGTCTGTTCTTTGACAAAATCGGCTTGCCATTGGCCAATCACTTTTAACGCTTGCTCTGAGGCATAGGCCGGGAAAGGGATTACCCTGTCCGTATATTTTATATCCCAAAGCCCGAGCTTCATGGTCTGGAGTTCATTGTCACTAGGCTTAACAATGATGTTAGCCAATCGGAGCTCGCAGACTTCTTCCCTGCCCAGCCATTTCTGAATAGCTGCCAAGCAAGTGGGATTGCGTTTTAAGCAGGGGTCGTTCTCGTCAGTGCCCCAAGGCACAAATTTATCGGACCCTTCGCGCAGCCATAGCTTGTATTGATCAGCCATTTCCTTCAGAGCCTTTGGCAGACCGTCAATGCGAATTTGGGCTTGCGACCACCTGACTGCTTTCATTTTTTCCGTGCGTATGATAGCTACACGGAAAACAGTAGTGCGAGCCCACTCGGGAGTAAACTCGTCTCTGAGCTTGACGGAAGAAGTGCGCAAATACCTGCCTTTTGCTCCTTGCAGCTTATGCTGATTTAACGGAGTAAAAAGAGCAATTGCGTTTGCGGCTGCCTGCTGAGCCTCAGAAATAACCTGGGTGTTGTAACCCAAAATCTTAAGCGCTTCCAAAGCCTTTAGACCTCTTGGGTCTGTGCTGCTTGTCGTGAAAATCATTACATCCCCCTAAAAATTTTGATGTAAGGAACGCTGTACTGCGCCCCTCCCAAACAGCCAAAATCTTTTTTGGCCGCAGTGGGAAAGCTTATCCGTATTAAATACGCCTTGCTAAAAATTAAAATTCCTGCAAAAATTAGTAAGGCGCACAAAATGTACGAAGTCCCTGCCAGGATAAGTAGTGCATTTAGTGTGCCGCTTTAATTTCCATTTATTTTTTCATAAATTTAACATCAATAATTAAAAAACGCCTGTACCCTTTGGGATACAGGCGTTTGAAGTTGCAGATTTATACCATAAACACTAAGTCAAAGCAAATTCAGCCAATCCCATCGGGTCAGTCATATAATGATACCAAGCAGTGAATTTGGCTAAATTAATTTGCTTCATGAGAATATTTTAAACCTTTACTAATTTACTGTCAAATGCTTAGTGGGGATAATTGGTCCATAACATAGCCACTAATATAATTTTCTGAACTTGAGATTTTCCTTTA
>CAIWKW010000206.1 GCA_903913365.1 Candidatus Doudnabacteria bacterium
TGATTATGTTAAAACAGAATTCGGCTTATGAGTTTGCTTAAAGCATAAAAATCCCGGCATTAATGCCGGGATTTTTATTTCAGTAGTTTTCTGTAGATTGGTATTATTCGAAATTCCGCATCTATTTTACTTCAAATACCACAGTCATGGTTTCATCTATTTCCTGGCTGCCGGTTTGCACGTCAGGAGCAATGGACTTGGCCACACCGCCTGCACTCATAGCCGAATTTAATGCGTACGGCATTGGAGCAAACGTATTTGGCACGCCGGTTTCAGATACACTTACGACCTTGCCCAAATTCAAACCTGCGGTTTTGGCTAATGCTGCGGCCTTTTGCTTGGCATTATCAATGGCATTTTGCTGTGCTTGCTGCTGAAGCGCGTCCGGATTTTCAATACTTAAGTTTACTCCGTTTATTTCATTGGCTCCGTTATTCACCGCGCCGTCAAGAATTTTTTCCAAAATTGTTTGGTCTTTATCAACTCCGTGAACCTTTACGGTTACGGTTTGATTTCCCTGATATCCGACAATTGTGGGAACAGAGGCTTTGCCCGGCACAATTACATTTCCGTAATCCTGCTGAGGATAAAAACTGAACTCGGATGTTGCAATGTCTTTTGCGTCAATGCCCTGGGCTTTTATGTAAGCAATTACTTTGCTTACTTTGTCGTTATTCTGATTCTTTACGTCCACCGCAGTTGTCCCCTGCGAGAGTACGCCTATAGTAACTGTGGCCAAGTCCGGCGTGGCAGTTACCTTGCCTTCTCCGGAAACCGAAATGGTGTTGGCAGGTTTTTGATTCTTAATTACCGTTCTTAGGTCGTACCCTTTTTGCACTATCAAAAGCGCCACAAAAAGAATTAAAAGTCCGCCGAGTCCCTGAACTATCCAGCTTGGAAAGCTGCGGTGGCAATGTTCGTGACTGTCCATGTTGTTTTCCATAATTTTATTTTTCTCCTTTAATTGTTGTTTCTTAATTATATCATAAATTAAGACACCTCTTACCTAAGTATAATGCGCTGGACCTCCAAAATGTTACAGCAGGATATAATAAATGCTTTTAGCTTAATCTGCCGTTTAAAAGGCTGTAGATTTCGTCGGAAGCAATTTGTAAATATTTTCGTATACCTTCGCGCTTGGCTGTTTCCTCATCTTCCGTGACCGGGTCGTTATAGTAATAGTTTATAACGTCCTTTGTCAGCCCGTCCCTAATTCTTACCACTTCGCTAATTATTTCATTATGCCGCTGTGCGGCAGCTTCCCTGTCAAATGAATCTGGCATAAAAATTATTTAATTATTTGGGGATTATACTAAAATTATAGCATCAAAATAAATTATCATCCCGGCCGGACGCGATGTCTGGCCGGGATTTTGGTTGTCGGTTTTCGGTTACTCAAACTGCAAGTAACCGGTGAGCGTGCACAACTTCTGGCAAATAATGTTGTTTTTATGGACCTCCAGCCGAAAACGCTTCTTGCCTTCCATCACGTCGTCAAGACGGAACAAACATTCAAGGTCGAAGCCAAATGATCCAACACTTTCGTACCCGGCGGCTTTTAGCGGGTGAATTGCGTGAACCCGTGTGTTTTCAATCCCGTCACCGAGAAAGGTCACAGAGAGGCCGTCTACCAAGTCCTGCGCCCGTTGGCTGGTTTTGGGATCCTTAATTCGGCCGATTTGGAGTCCAACGGTAACCGGATTGGCGGAGTTGGCGAGTTGCGGATATTTCAGCAAAGGTTCAACACGGCCAAGGCCAATTCTCTGCGCACACTCGTTAAGTTGCTTCCGAAAACTGTTCCACTGTTCCCTCTCCGCTGTGCTCTTCTCAACAAGGAATTGTATACATTGTTCAAGGAAGGAATCGTGATTAACGATATTAAGCTTCTTCCAAAGCATTTGAGCGCCTTTTACGGGCGTTGCCAAAACATCCTTATAAAGGTTTCTATATTGGCAACGCAACTGAACAAGATAAGGAACCATGGTTGAGTCTTCGGCTTGGCAAATAACCTTAAGCGCCCGCTTCGCAATACTCCACTCTTTCTCGGTCGAATCATCAACTGTCAACAACCGGCTGAGTGCCAAATCCAGGAATGGATGCAGCCTGGAAGTTTCCCAGTACATACGGCTGTCGCATTTCAGCAGCTGGGAACAAATTACTCGGGAAAAAATCTCCAGAGTTGAATCTTCCTCAACAAACCGTTTATCCATAACCAAGGCCAGCGCCGAATTCAAGGCACTTGCCAAAGACTGCACGGAATGGAAATGGAGGACCCAGACGCTTAACAACTTAGTTACCAGCCTGATGTCCTTCTTGTCCATAAAAAACTCAAGCCACCCGGGCGCCCACTCCATCAAATGAGGCAAGTGCTTACCGTCACCTGCAATTTGATCCAGGCAACGGACGCGATTTTCTTCGGTTGGGATATTCTCAAATGCGGTGAACGGGTCGTCCCGCCACATAATTCTGAGGTCCTGTTCTGAGAGAGTAGGCAGCTTAACCCTGTCTACGATAGTTGTTTGCACACTTCCTCCTTGGGCCTAAGTTTAGGCCTTTTGATTTACCGTCTGTTGACGGCAGGCTTATTGTGCCACAAACAACAGGTTATTTCAATGGTAACCTAAGAAAAAAATACCCTCTCTTTGAGGGAAAGTAATACCTAATATTCTGAATTACTCATTAAAGTTTAACGCATGACACGCCATGGCGACACATCAATTTTAAAAAAATATATGCAAATATAAATCAGTTTAGGTGGCTCGCTTACCGTTTGCCTTAACCCTATTTAAAGTCATCGTTTAACCGATAACCGGATCCCCAAACGGTTTCCAAAATTTCCTGATGGGCGGTTTTTTTTATTTTTTTACGCAAATTCTTAATATGCGCTTCTATTACATTACTGGATAAATCAAGTTTCCAAAGATCACTAAGCAGCTGTTCTCTGGTAATTGTCTGCCTTGGGTGTCTGACAAAATACTCCAGTAAATCAAACTCTTTTGCGGACAAAAGGATACCCACGTTCTTATAGGAAACTATATGGTTATTTGTTTCCAGACTCAAATTTCCCATTTTTAATTCAATGAGCAAAGAAGCCCTCGGACGCCTGAGCAATGCCTGAATGCGGGCAGCCAGTTCTTCAAAAGAAAACGGCTTGGTTAAATAGTCATCCGCGCCGTTTTGCAAAAGGTTGGTTTTATCATGCACGGAATCGCGGGCGCTTAAAATTAAAACGGGTAAATTAATTTTTTTTGCCCTTATATTTTGACATATTTCCAAACCGCTCATTTTGGGCAGCATTAAATCGATTATGGCTAAATCGTAACCATGGGTAATGTTTTCCAATTGCCTACTGCCCTCTTCACCGTCCAAGAAATATTCCGCCTCATAATTCAAATTAGCCAAACCTTTGCACAAAGCCTTGGCCAAAAGTTCTTCGTCTTCAATAACACAGATTTTCATAAACTCTTCTTTAAAATAATAATTCCTTGGAAAAAGACTACTGGATGCCAGATTGTGAAACGGGTCTTTATCAAACTTTAAAAAGAACGACTGTAACCATAGTACCAAAACCAACTTTACTGTCAACATTTATTTTACCTTTGTGAAAATCCACAATATCTTTAACAATAGCCAGGCCCAACCCTGCTCCGCTTTGCCTTCTTTTTCTGGCTTCGTCGGTCTTGTAAAACGGATCAAAAATGTAAGGCAAGTGTTCCGTGGCAATGCCTATGCCGTTATCCTGAACAGTCACTTCCATTGTCCTATCTTTGGCAAATATTCCAACGCTAATTTTTCCGCCTTCCAAAGTATATTGGATGGCGTTTTGTATAAGATTAATCAACATATGCCTTAGCGCCACCAAGTCCCCGTAAACAAATCCTTCGTCTTCCTTAGTAAGCTCCAAGGTTATTCTCTTGCCATTGGCCAGTATTTTTAATTTTTTTACCGACTCTTCGGCAATCTCCCGTAAATTAACCTTGTTTGAAATTTTACTGTTATTAGCCAATTCGTTGCGCGAAAGTTCCAGCAAATTTTCAACAATTTTTGTCATCCTATCCACTTCTTCTATAGTGTCATGAATTGCCTCTTTGTAATTTATGGCGTTTGAATTCTGGCTGAGCAGTACAACTTCACTTTGCGCCCTAATAACAGAAAGCGGCGTGAACAGTTCATGGGAAGCGTCGGCAATAAAGCGCTTTTGTTTTTTAATTAAAAGGTTAACCTTCTGTTCCGCACGGCGCTGCGATTCCACCAATGAGCTTATTAATATTGCCGCTGAGGCAAAAACTATTAATTGAACAACGTAGCTCGTACTGAAGACAAGGGTATCTAAAGGTTTGGTGAAAAAATAGTCAATAGACAATACGGCAAGAACTATTGTCATTAAACCCGGCCAAAAACCGGCATACCAAGTGGAAAAAATAACAGCGGCAAAAACCAAAATACTGGGATAACCGTGAAAAACCTGAAAATGCAAATCGCAAAACAAAGCAAAAGAAATAATCAAAACAGCGCTAACGTATCTCCAAATCCGGCTATAAGGATAAGGCAAAATCGGAAAATTTCTGAAATTTTCAATAATTTTAAAAAAATTAGCCAGGTCGATTTTTTTTTCGCTTAACATTTATCCGTAAATTAGCCAATAAGAATTTTTTCAAATAAAGATTTCTCGGAGCAGAAATCCGAGATATTAAACCCAAAGGGCTGACTGCATTTCGCAACATTAGCTCGCGAAGGTTAAGAACCTGTATTTCCGCCAGAGGCGGATCCGCCTCTGGCGGAAGATCTATTCCTCGGCTCGCCCAGGCCAAAGTGGCCGGACTCGCTCTACGTCGCTAATTAAAATACCTTAAAAAAATAAGGTATTTTATAGACCACAAAAATTTAAAGTTACTGGAACCCCGCGTGGGATAAAGTATGCGGCCCGGCGGAAAGACTGCCGGTCTTTTGGCCAAGGCAAAATGTAATAAAGTAGGAATTTGTAACCGCTTGGGTGGTAGGATAAATATAATAATCATTGCCGCCCGCCCCGCTGGTCGCACAGCCTTGATCGTTAGGAGTTGGGGCCAGAGGCAATTTGGTTAAGTATTTACCGTTAGCACCGCTAACAATAGAGGGCTGGCCTATTGTTGGGTTTGAAGAAAACCCTGCTCCTGCCGACACTGTAGGATAAGTATTATAATCGTTGAAATATAATTCCATGGCTGTGGCAAACTGCTTCATGTCGGCAATTCTTTTGGCGTCCCTGGATTTCGCTCTTGCTCCATTTAGCGCTAAAAGTACTACTGAAGCCAAAAGCCCAATAATGGCAATAACCACAAGCAATTCAATTAAGGTAAAGCCACTTTGGAGCACCTTTTTCCCAGACTCAACATGCAAGTTAATTATTTTCATATTTGATATTTTAAATTAACTACTCTATAAAATTATTTAAAAATTTTAAAACTTATCTAATAAGTCGCCGTAGCAATATAGGTAATAACATTTTGGTAAACACCCTGAGCCTGCGCAGCCGCAGTCCTTACGCGATAAATTACCCACCCTTCATCTCCGGTTGCCGGAGCGCCATTGCTCATTACTGTTACGGGCGAAGAGCTGGAAAAACCTGCGGAATTAAAAGTCCTTGCACTGTCATTATAATGAAACGATACCGGGTTATTGGTTTTATCTTGTAAGGAGTAACCAAAGCCGTTATTGGCGTTGTTTTCAGCTGGAGTTAGACCAAAATCTGTAATAACAGTACCATTGGTCTTTCTTAAACTTCCATCCGACTGGGCGGTAATTACATACCCGCTGTTAGAGTTTGTATCTATATGCAGATATTGGGCTACTGTACGGTTGGTGTTAACGGTTAGATTTCCAAACGGTACGCTAGTGGCTGTAGAGGCCGCATCTGTGGTAGTGCCGGCAACGCTGGTACTTTGAGCTACCGCATTTATGGTAAAGTTTAGGCTTGGGACAACTGTAGCGGTAACGGTTACGGATTCAATAACCGCATCCCTAATCTGAGTTGTATCAATAACGTTGGAACTGTTGTCGGTCTCATCAACCTGAATAAGATAAGTATCCGCCGTTCCTTGGGCCGCGCTTTTAACCGGATTAAATAATCCGGAAGTGACACCCACAACGATAGTCTGTGCCGTACCGGAAGAAATTGTACCCGTAAAAGGAATAGTAAGAACAATATTTGACGATGGCGAAGAAGTACTGACAACACCCATGGTACCGGGGCTTAAAGAAAAGTTCGAGGTGGTGGCAATACCGGCAAACCCAAATCCGTTTAAGCCTGGGATGCCGTTATTAGGACCACCGCTGGTGTCCCCTGGCATGGTTATAATAAATTTTCCGTTGGTTACGGTGGATCTTGGCACAATAATAAAGGTATGCTTGCTGTAGGATTTATAAAGAAGAATGCTTGCGGCAGTATAGCCATTTGCCACACCAACTGTAAGAGCCAGTTGAGTTGGACTCAAAACGGAAGCAACAATCTTTGTTTCTGTAGTAGCACAAGTATTGGTAACACAAAGAGTCACACTATCACCCGCCATGATACTGCCGGTGGAAGTTACAGGCACTGTTGTGTCGCCAATGTTGACCGTACCGGTAATTGTGGTGTTGGCGCTGGGACGCGAGGTGGCAAGCGTATCTTTTACTGAGGTAAGGGATCCGGCATTAAGTTGTGCGGTTGGAAACAAAAGAAAAACCAAAAGCAAAATTAACAATAAAGTTTCGCTAAAACTTTTTCTTTTTTTTGAAATAATTTTGAGCAATTTTTTAAAAAATTATTTTATTTTTTTAACCTTTGTATATAACCCAAATTAAATTTTGTACGAAATTTTTTATAATTTCAAACAAAACCACTACTTTATACTTTTCATACATTTTTCATAATTATATAGTTATTTAAATAATCTGGCAAATTCAAAAGATAAAACGCCTGTGAATAACCCAACCAAAACATAGCATGTCTCATATTGCGACTTCAAAATTAAATATTGAAATTTGTGTTCAATGCCTTATGGATTGACTAAAAACACAGATTCTCTGAGCTTCACTCCGAGAACCTTTATTTTAATCTCGGCAAATCTGAGTTATATATGTAAACAAAAAATATCGAGCTAACAACTGCCGCAAAAAAACACCACACAGAAGCAAAAGTTAAAAAGAAGAAAAGCCAAGAAATGAATGCCATTATAAATGCCACCACGCCAAACCATCTAAAACCTTTGTGACTGGAAATTAATAGCGATCCGAATATTGCCGAAAGATACACCAAAAGCACGGGATGTGCGAGAGGAAAATTTGAAAAACTGTAACTGATGCATGCATTAATTTTACTTATGGCTACGGCCTGGGTAATTAGCAGCCATGAAAAATAAACTGCAACAATAAAGCCCAAAAACATAAACCATCTAAGCAGATTTCTCCTTTTTTTATCCAATAACCAAACAAAAGTTGGTACATATATGGGCCATAGAATAAAGGCAAAAGACAGGAAAATGTAACCGGCAACCGGCGATGTTGTGCCTGAATTTAAATGCTCCCATTGAAAGCCCTCGCTAATTTGCTGAACGCCGAACAAAAGCGGAATTGCGGCCAGTACTTTATCTTCTTTTTTGGCTACAACCAAAGAAGCTACCCCAAGAGCGACAAGTCCTCCGCCTGCAATAAAACTGGCTGATGCTGAAAAGCACATAACCGTATTGAAAATAATAATCGACTGTTGGTTCTATATTGCTATTTTTATCTATCCCCTACTATTTTACTTCAGCCAACACTTCATTTCTGTTCATCCACGGGGCACTAAAAGGAGCATTATAGCGGGCAATTTCCGGGCCGGAAATTATTACCACACCATCTTTTTTCAAATAATCCAAGAGTTCCTGTTTTTTTTGCTCTACCCGGCTTGCCGTGGCATACCATGAAAATTTTAAGACAGCTCGCTTTTTCTCGGGCACAGCCACAATTTTGACTTTAGGGCTATTTGGCACGGGCAAAGTATCCAAAGTGTATTTTGAAGGCATAATAAATGAAATTACCCGAACTTTGTCGTCTGTTGTACTGGTTTGAATAACCGGAGCGGTCATGGAAATTTTTTCGTTTTCTTTTTTGACAATGCTAACCGGCGCTGTCATCTCAATAGGCTCAGGATACAGCAGGCGATTTGCGGCTAAAGGGTTGGCCATTCCCAAATTGGCTTTTTTTAAATTGTTGCCAAAAATATAGTCGGCCAAAATTCTAAATCCCTGATTGCTGGCTTGGTTATAATTCCCCATTATTTCCGTTTGGGCTGCCAAATAGGCCGGGTATTGCCGAATTTCATAATTATTTTTTTGCCCAAGTAAAGAATATTTGGACACCTCAATAGAGCGTTCAAAATAATAGCTAAAAGCCGACCACAGAAATGCGATTGCGATTAAAATTAGCAGAAGTATATACATAATTTATGTTATTTGATTTAATCTTTAGATTTACGCTATTTGCTTGCGACTTTAGACACGGACCAAGTCTTAAGCTGCTAACAAAAGGTACAAATCCTGCAATAATTTATAACTTCGCATACTCCTGAGGCAAAAAACTACAATCTCTAGTTTGTAATTTTTTGCCTCGAAAAAGAAATTACTTTGGCATGAGTACGGTGTCAATTACGTGAATTACGCCATTGGTGCATTCAATGTCTTTTTGTAAAATTTTGGCATTGTTAATTAACATCATACCGTCTTTTTCGGTAATGGCAATATCCGTCCCCTGTTCGGTCTTTTCGGCTGACTCGTCATTTAAATCCTTAGCCATTAATTTTTCGGCTACAACATGATAGGTAAGGACAGAGGCCAACTTTACTTTGTCTTTAAGCAAACCGTCCAAGGCCCCTGCCGGAAGCTTACCAAATGCTTCGTCATTCGGAGCAAAGACTGTAAATGGCCCATGGCTGTTAAGAGTATTTTCCAGTCCTGCGGCTTTAACCGCGGCAAGTAATGTTTTAAATGTTTCTGCTTCCAAAGCTGTTTGCAGGATGTTCTTTTCGGAAGGCGCTGTTCCGCCTTTTTCATCAGCATTATTCATAATGTTTATATTTCAATTATTTGATAATCTGGTTTTACTTTTTTGATAAATTTGTGGCAATCGCCAAAACATATATCGCGGCCACGCCTACGAGACCATAGACGATGCGAGATACGCTGGACATATCGCCAAATAAGGCAGCTACTAAATCGTACTTAAAAAAACCTATTAAACCCCAGTTAAGTCCCCCGACAACAACTAATACAAAAGCTATCCAATCTGCAATGTTAAGTTTGTTCATAAAATTATTCCTTTCTATTAATATTCTTTCTGTGTTCGACCTTTGCTTTTATTAACTCCTATTTTCTACAGCCTTTCGACTGAATCAAAAATAAATTTAAATCCAACAAACGTTTTGTAATTTCAAAAAATTCTTTTGCTTAGTTTATTAAGCATAGGCTCTATTACTGTTTCTGTATACGGCAAAAAGGTGTATTACAACATTAAGACCCTAGTTAAGCCTGAATATAAACTTAGCTTCTAAGTTAAAGACTTATTTAACTGTTTAATTGAGATATTACCCCTAAAATACCGGGCAAACAAACATTAAGTGCTACGGCCATATCTTTTATATAAAATATAGAGTAAGCTTAAAGTGCTGCCTTAATTGAAAATTAGAATAAATTTACTACACAACCCCGTGGAAACGTTAGAAGACAACTCAAAAGATAATGTCCATATAATGCACAAAAGCCTTACGGTACTTTTGCTTAAAGGCCTTATTGCTTGGCTGATGATTGCCGTTATTTACCTGATCGGAGGAGTTTTTATTTCCGGCACTAATTCGTTATCCGGACAGAATACTGCCATCCTTCAGGCTGTGAACGCATTCTGGCCCAGCGTTACGGTTTCTATAATTGTATTGTTTCTTTACGGTGCGTTAATTTTGTATATTACTTTGGACTGGATAATGAATTATTATATTTTAGACAGCAAAGTTTTGGTGACAAAACATGGCATAATTTTTACAAAGGAAATCGGCTACGATTTGGGCGGTCTTGAGTCCATGGAAGTTACCCAAGGACTATTCGGACAGCTATTTAACTTTGGTACGCTGGTGCTCACCAATCCCCTTTTAGACAAGAAACTAAAGCTGCGCTATATACCGGACCCATATACCGAAGCCCAATTCATTCACCGTATGCACCCGAATCCTGATATTTTACATTTTTTGCCAAAAAAATAACTCAAAGAGCTTACTTGCCACTTTTGTAAACCCATTAAAAAATACCCTGTGATTACAGGGTATTTTAAAATATCGATTAACGTTTTGCCCACCCTACGACTCGCCACCCTGCGGGTGACTCGCTCAGGATGGTCCAAGCTAACGCTTGGCCCACTGTGGCGTAATTTAAGCGTGTTTAAGTCCAATAAATTCTGCAAAACCTACCATCTAGAAAACTTCTGTTCATATCAACTTACAAATTTTCAAAATACTTTTATAGATACATTTTAACACAAAATTTAAACTCAAACAACGCCTCCAAATCTATTTACCAGTATTACACAGATTAGAACTGTTAAAAACATGACTTGGCGTAATTATTTAATTTTTTAAAATCACTGAGACTCTTGATGAACGGTTTTTTCGAAAGCCTTGAGTTTATCCAACTCTCCTTTGAGATAAAAATTGTCTGGATCAATTTCTATGGCTTTTCGGTAAGCATCCGCGGCTTCTCTATACATTTTTTTATTTTTGTAAGCTCTTGCTATTCCCTGGTAGACATCGGCGTCGTGTGGAGATTTTAGTTTGGCCAATTCAAGAATCTCGATAGCTTCATCATTCCTGCCGCTATTTCCTAACACAAAACCGGTGCTAATTAACTCTTGTTGTTCCAGCCCTATATTTGGTGCAAGAAGAGTCATAGTTAAATCCTTCCAGTATTCTTTTTTTACTTTAAACTTTAAACCTTCCTTTCCGGGTCTTTTGGCAAAAGCAGCTATGTCGCTTGGGGCAGAACCCTCAATCTTTTCAGCCGTTAGTTCTTCGTTTGCTAGCTCCGGCCTTTCCAGGCCGTCTTGCATGTCTTGCCATAAAACTCTGGCATCGCTGGTTACAACAACTAACAACACATGATTGCCAATATGGCCGGCCAAATAGTTTATGCCTGCTTCATCAAGCAGGGCACCACCCAATGTTGAAGCTCCAACACAGTTCATTTTTTTCTTGCTCAAAATCTCGGCAATATGACACGTTTCCATGTCATATGGATATTCACTAATTGCATGCTGAATAGCACGAGCTGTTTCCACTTCTCTTTCAGCAAGAGCCTCAACGTCGCCTTTTCTTCTTAAAGAATCAAGCTCGGCTTTTAAATTTGGCAGACCTAGTTTATCTATAAGTCTTACTTCGTCATTATTAGGATCACGTAATTCTGTCATCAATCTTTTTTGCCCTTCGCAAAATGCAGTGTCATAAATTTTTTCCTTTTCTGTAGGAATAATCTCTTCTGATATATTTATGCCTGTGTCCACGCCATTCAACTTGCACCACTCATCGAAACTTGATTGCACAGCGGATTTAGGAGCGTCTTTAAACTCCCCCGAAACAGCAATTTTTGATGGCTGTTCGGGAGCTTTCCATTCAGCTTGTTGCCTTCTTAACTCTTCATTTTCATCAGTGAATGACATAAAATATTTCTGTAAATAATAA
>CAIWKW010000207.1 GCA_903913365.1 Candidatus Doudnabacteria bacterium
AATTGCTTCATATCTTTATTAATTATATCAAAATACAGCGGACTGTCAAACTAAAATCTTTTTTATCAAATCCGCGTAACCGTTTTGCTGAATAATGCTTAAATCCGTTAAACCAAGCAATTCCTCATCGCGGCGGCCGGCGGGAACAATCACCCGATAAATTTCCGGCAGTAGACTTTCTATACTCTGTCCCAAAGTTAAAACTTTGGCCAATTTTTGATACTTTGGATATAAGTCTTGTCCGCTCAAATAAATGTCCAAGCCCGTGGCTTTAATTATTTTGTCTTTTTGGAACAAAAAGGCCAAATTACCTTCGGCAAAATTCTCCGTTGGCACCTTCTTGATTTTTTCCAATAGTTCCGTCTCTCCAAGTTCCGCTAAAACTCCCAAAAATTTTTCTTTTATTCCCGTTAGCCAATTTACCTGATTAAACCCGCCCAAACAGGTTACTTGGAAGTACAGCAAAACCAAAAAGCAAACCAAAGTGCTGGGATAAAGCAGGCGGTTTTCTAAAGCGGTTTGAATTTCCTTTGGCTTAAGTTTAATTAAATAGCCGAGGCCTTTAATATCTCCTCCGTCCCTAAGCAAATGCACGCGGCGGCCTTTGTTGTTTATTCCCCAAAAAAGAAAACTGCCTTTATGTTCACCGCTAAACGCCCCCAAACTGCCCATAAAATATTTTTCCACCAAACGCTGGCCTTCCAAAGTAAAAAAAAGTTTATGCAATACATTAGACTCATCGCCGCACACAAAATTTTTTAAGATATTTGCAACTAAATCCTCTATGGGCAAATAAATAACTTTTGGCGCGCCGGGAAAAATTTCCTGCCACAATAAAGAGGTGGTAACACTGGCTTGTGAGGAAAAGTTTTTTTGCGAAATTGCCAATTTTTCAAAAAATACTCGATTAACCAATCCGGTCAGCTTTTGCTTATGCTCAAAACTTAAGCCTTTGTCGCGGTTTATTTCCGCCGCAACCTTTTTGGCGCCTTCTAAAGTAATTGCGTCAGCCGAAAAAACCGTTTGGGTTTTTTTTGCATCGGGGAAGAAAGAAAACCGTTTGTAATTTCCAAGCCCATCGCTTATCAGTAGGCACCCCGGCCAGGAGGAATTATTCAACGAAACGCCGGCAGTGCTAAGGCATATTAAATATTGCTGCTGCTTTTTTAAGCTAAAAATTAAATTCGAATTAATAAAAAAAGGATGGTTTAAAATTCCATGGTGATCTATAGTGGAAACCAGGGAAAACCGCTTTAGCTCAGCCATGGCTTTTTCGGCCAACTCTTGAGGATAGAGGCTTTTAAGAAGCTTTTCCGCTTCTTGATAAAAAACCGAAAACTCACTTGAGGCAACGGTTGGCCAAGAATTAACATAATCAGACAAACTCATTTTGCCGCAACTTTCAAAAATTTTGCGCAAAATTTCCTGTTTGCCAAAAACTTGTTTTTTCAGTTCATCTGTCATAACTGTATTATTATACTGTTTTTGCTTAAATTAAAAAACCCCGCCTCTTGTAAGAGGCGGGGTTAAAAATATTTTATCTCAAACCAACCGGTGTTAAAAGATGTACTCCGGGAGCAAAAATTCCCGTTTGACCACCCAAACAAAAATAATAACCGTAGCTTGGATACACTGTCGTAACATTATCCGGAGCCGTATACGAAGTTCCAGTAGGATAATAATAGTAGACATCCCCGTTGCTACCGTTGGCCGGAGCCGGATAGGGAGTTGTAGAACAACCACCGTCCGCGGGCAACGGTGAAGTAGGCAAACTTGAAGCAAAAGCTGGAACAAGAGCCGAAGGTATGCCGTTGGTAGACGAAGGATATCCTTTGTTTGTGGAAAAATACAATTCCAAACCGGTATTCATCTGGGTCATATCGGCGAGCCTTTTGGCATCGCGGCTTTTTTGCCTGGCAGACATGGTGGCAATTAAGGCAACAGAACTTAGTAAAGCAATAATCGCGATAACGACTAATAACTCAATTAAGGTAAACCCTTTATTACCGTATTTCATTTTTTTATTTTTTTATTTTCTTTTAAAAATATTGCTTTTTTATTTTACCATAAAACAAACCGGTTTTCAACATTTAAAAAGTGGATAAAATTCTTTTTCAATAACAGGAAATGTTTAAACCGAATGGATTCCTTAATTCGTCCTATCTAAGCAAAACCTCGCTCTAAAATACCTTATAAATATAGGGCCTTGATAAAAACCAGAAAATGTTGTAAAATACCGAGGATACATGACAAACTATTAACAATTTACGATTAACAATTAACTAACCTGTTGTTTGGCCGTTAATTGTAAATTGTTTAAAGTTTCCGCCGGAGGCGGATCCGCCTTTGGCGGAATT
The DNA here is from genome assembly GCA_903913365.1 of Candidatus Doudnabacteria bacterium. Lineage (GTDB taxonomy): Bacteria > Patescibacteriota > Doudnabacteria > UBA920 > UBA920 > PALSA-1336. The sequence goes on from CAIWKW010000207.1 coordinate 2,358, forward strand.
AGTTATCCATTACACGGGTCTGTAGCTCAGCTGGTAGAGCAGCGGCCTTTTAAGCCGTTTGTCGCGGGTTCGACCCCCGCCGGACCCACCAATTAAAATACCGCAAACGCGGTATTTTAATTTTCCCCAAAAGAACATAGTGAACTAATTGATTTTAGATACTTATCATTTTTAGTAACATTGTTTACCCTTTACAAAAGCTAAAAAAAGGGCAAAAATACAGGCAGAAAGAATTAATTAACATTCGCACATAAGTTTATGAAAAATAAACAAATCTATTGGGCAGTGGCGGCCATAGTCATAATAATCGCCATAATCTGGGCCTATAAGGCCAAACATGAAGTGCAGCAGGCGCCTGTTGACGACAGTCTTGCGCAATTAACCGTAGATCAGCCTTCGCAAGCAACGGCCACCGCTTCTCAAACAAAAAATACTTGGCTCGGTCAATTAAAAAAATCCGACAACTCGACCAAAGGCAATTTAATGCTTATAACCAAAGACCGAACAATATACATGAAAACCAGCAGGGATTTTAGCGCTCTTCTGGATAAAAATATCAGCGTAACTTACGAGGGAACCTGGCAAAATTTCGTTTTGGGAGATGTTACTCTGGCGGAACAGCAATAATAATAATGGGAGATACCAATATACTAATGGAACGAATGAAACTAACTTATACTAATGCTGTTTCTCAAAAGCAAGTTATTAGTTAATTTCGTTAACATTCGTTCATTCGTATATTAGTATCGCGTATTAGTAAACTTTATGATTCTTGAAACTTTTAAAAATTTTTCGGATTTTGAGCTTTTGGATACCGGAGACGGCTTTCGCTTGGAGCGCTGGGGCGATGTTATTTTGGCGCGCCCGGACCCGCAAATTATTTGGCCGCAATCTCTGCCAAAAGAAATATGGCGCTCCGCTTGGGCGACTTTTAATTCCGCATCCGGGGAAGAGCGAGGCAAATGGGACTTTGTCAAACCCCTGCCCCGCCCATGGATTATATCTTTTCAAGACTGCCGATTCGTTTTAAAACTCAGCCCCTTTAAGCACACAGGTCTGTTTGCCGAACAGGCCGCAAACTGGGAATGGATGGCCAGCAAGCTGGCCAAGTCAAAAGTTGAAAGTTATAAAGTTACAAGCGGGCCCAGCAACGACAAAATTCAAAATTCAAAATTCAAAATTCTAAACCTCTTCGCTTATACGGGCGGGGCAACCATGGTTTTGGCAAAGGCCGGATGCCAGGTTACCCACGTAGACGCCAGCAAACCTGCCATTACATGGGCCAATGAAAATTATGCTTTAAACAAATTGCCGAAAGATTCCGTCCGCTGGATACTGGATGATGCGGTAAAATTCGTCAACAGAGAAGTGAAACGAGGCGTAAAATATGACGGCATAATTATGGACCCGCCGGCTTTTGGCCACAGCCCTGACGGCAAAACCTGGAAATTCAACAACGACTTGCCAAAACTGCTCGAGTCCTGCGTAAAGCTGCTTTCGGATAATGCCAAGTTTCTGCTGATTAACGGTTATGCCACAAACTCCTCTGCCCTGGCTTTAAATAATCTTTTGGAAAGCAGCATGGAAACTTTGGGAGGTAAAATTGAATTCGGGGAACTTTGTCTCAAACAAAAATCCGGCAGAATGATTTCTACCGGAATTTTTACCCGCTGGTCCAAATAAAGATCAGCTCTTTAAAAGACTTTAAAACACCTATTAACGGGAAAACATCTGATTTATTTGCGGATACTGGCCGGTTGCTCCCAAATAGGCCCCAATGCCCGCATTAATGGTTGAAAACACCAAACCAATTACGCATAATACTATTCCGGCCGTTGCTCGGCCGCTTTTTGTTGAATGCAGAGATTTAATGCCAAATACCAAGCCGACTATTTGAATTGGAAAACCGATAATCGGAATAAACCAGGCAACCATGCCGATTATTCCTAAAATCAAAGATTTTGTAGCCTTGCTCTCCAGCGCTCCCTGAGGCAGGACTTCGGTTACGTTTTGAATTGGAGCTTGAATATTTTGATCCATAACAAGACGCCTTTTTAGACTGATTTTGTCAGTCTTATTTTAATTATTTCTTTGGTTCCA
>CAIWKW010000208.1 GCA_903913365.1 Candidatus Doudnabacteria bacterium
TAGGACGGATTTGCTCTATCCATTGAGCTACGAAGGCAATACAACTTCAAAGATTATAACACATATTTAATACTTGTGTTAGAATAAAAGAAAGTGAATATTTTTAATTTATAAAATAAATATCGTTTTTTGTCAAGTATTTAACTCAATGCTAAATTTATCCATAAACAAGCTAAATATTGCCAAAATCTTTTTTTTGCTCTTTTTGACATGTTTATTCTTTCCTGTTAGGTACGTTTTTCCCACCAAAGTTGCCTTCCAAACTGGCGCCTATTCTGATTTTACATCCATTTCCTTATATTTAAGCGATATTTTCTTATTTTTAACAGTTTTTTTCATTCTTCCACCACGTGGTGGAAGTCTTATACCACGTGGTGAGAGCGTCCCACCACGTGGTATATCACATGACGGAGCTATAAAGTCACTTGTGACTTTTAACTTTCCACTTGTTACTTTCATATTCTGGCTTATTTTAAGCTTAATTTGGCATTTTAGGACACTTTCTGAGATAAATTGGTGGTTTTTTGCCAAATACATAGAATTGATTGTTGCATATGGAACAAGTTTCTATTTATTCAGTAAAACAGATATAAAACAGCTATTTACTAGAACTTTTGTTCTTTTTTCCAGTTTTGAGTCACTTTTAGCTATTTGGCAGTTTACGTTCCAAAAATCAACTGGAGTCTTTGGTAAGGTGGGGGAACAGGTCCTTTCTCCTCAAATTCAGGGAGTTGCTAAAATTGTTTCAAGTGGAACAACCCTAATTAGGGGATATGGCACTTTTCCCCACCCAAACCTTCTTTCCGCCTTTTTAGTAACGTCAATTTTCCTATCTTTATATCTTTTTATCGACTCAAATAGCAAAAAGGCTAAACTTTTCTATAGTTTTGTAATATTTACCAATTTAATAGGGCTAACCACGACTTTTTCCCGTGCCGGCTTTTTAGCCATGGGGTTTGGGTTGGTCCTGTTTTACGGGTATTTATTGTTAAACCTCAAATCCGAAAACAAGCAACTTATTTCAGATGTTACATTCATACGTCGACGTATGAATGTAACCGTACTGGCATTCATAATTACTATTGTTAGCATATTATTATGTTTTGTTATCTTTAGGCCTTATCTGCTTACAAGGGCAACAGTTACCGACGATGCGACTCTGGAACGAATATTTTACGCGAAGATTGGGCTACAAATGATTAAGCAACAGCCAATTTTTGGGATTGGGATAGGGGACAGTGTGCTTCACATGCAACAGTACTCGCCAATCAAACTCTGGCCGTGGCAAATTCAGCCAATTCATAATTATTTTTTATTGTCCGCAGCCGAACTAGGAATTCCGGGAATGTTAATTTTAGTTTGGATATTTTTAAACCACCTTTGGAAGCTAATAAAAAACCTCGGGGCCAAAGCTGACTTTTCCGCCAAAGGCGGACAACTTGTCACTTTCAACTTGTCACTTGTCACTATTTTCTGCTCTTTCCTAATGCTCATGCAATTTGATCACTATTTCTACACTCTGCAGCAAACCCAAATGCTTTTGTGGATTATCTTGGGTATAATTGCCGCATCAATAAAAAATCCCCAACAAGGGGATTCGTAATTTCGTACTTCGAAAATTTATTTGTGATATTCTTTCCCGGCCAATATTGTGCATGCCCGATAAATCTGCTCTTCCAAAAGAACGCGCGCAAAATTATGGGTAAAAGTGAGCGAGGACAGGGACATTGAATAATTGCTGTAGTTTTTTAAAATTGGGTGAA
>CAIWKW010000209.1 GCA_903913365.1 Candidatus Doudnabacteria bacterium
GCCACAGCGGTCCCTGAACGCAATAATTGATGATTTGCAATAATTCTTCCTATCGGATCTTTCTGTAAATAGCGTACCAGCCTGACAACCCTTATAGCAAACACCTTGGTGCGTTGCTGTAAATCTCTCGGGTTCATATTTTTATTTAATTTTACTTAATTCTGGTCAATTTTATTTAATTTTTTTCTCCAATTCTTCCAACTTCCTGTCTATCTCCGCCTGCTTGGCGGCGTCAACAACTGGTAATTTTTTCTCCAAAGCTGATGCGGAAAGGCTTGAGGAATTTTTATTGGCAATGGAAAACTGGTTCTTGCCCGGCTGAACAGGTTTGTTGCTGTTGGTGGTTTTTAAGCCAGCGCCTTCTTCGGAATCTCTTTGCTGCAGAATATCATGAATATTTTTGGCCAATTCCGGCCGATAACCGTTTATTGCATTGCCCATTTGAGGAGCCCTGGTAGTTGCCACACCCTGCTTTTCCATAATTATCGAAACTGGAGGCAGCACCGGAGGCAGTTTTGGCGGTAATTTAACCCCTCCTGCCGCGCCTCTTTCAGTCGCATTCCCAATCCCCAATTCCTGCTTTCTAACTGCCGTATCCACATCTCCCATTGGCCGAACACTCGGCGCATTCTTCGGCGCCGGCACAACCGGAGGTAGCTTCATTATAGGCTCATCCGGTATTTCCGGTTCATCTAATTCCTGAGGCAAAGTAAACCGCTGGGTGTTGGTGTACGATTGAGAATCACCTACTCTATTATTACTGCTATAAATTTTTGGGTTTAAAAGCCAATTATATAAATCAAGCAACTCCCTTAAAATTAACTGGTCTTCCTGACTAAGCATCTTTGCAAACTGGTTGGAATCCATAAATTTTACAATATGAAAAGCACCGGGTTCCAGTTTCATCCCCGTGGCAGGCCTTAAAACCGTTTGATACTCCTTTATCCAATTGGCAACCGTTGGTTTAAAATTTATTCCCTGAAACCGCTTTAAATCCGAAGCCAAAATCTTTTGACTGCCACTTAAAGCTTGAACAAAACTTTTAGTTTCTTTCTGTATTGCTTCAGGCGAACCAAAAAAACCGACGTAATCGTTAATAACCCCCTGAACGTCCAAACCATAACCGTACATTTCCGCCACGCTATCCTTAATTAAACTCAATTTTTCGCTTTCCGGCAGTGTGGCAAAAGCAAACAATTTTAATTTTAAAACCCAAAAACGCAGCACATAAGCCGTATATTGGTCTTCCTTACTGCGCACCGAAGCTTGGGTTAGCTTACTGTTTAAAATATTGGCGATTGCCAAACATTCATCCCAATCCAGAGAGTCAATACAATCACATGCGTAATATTTAATCGACTCAAAATTATCCAGCTCAAAAATTGATGCCGGGTCCAAATCTTTTAAGTTTGTGCTATTTTTTATTTTTTGGTAATCCATTCTTTATTCTCCGTTTGCACTGTTGTAATAAGCCTGCAAAAATTCATCAATTGGAAACTTGTCGGCTAAATCCATAAATCCAAAAAGTGCCTGTGAATCTGTTAATTCTTTTGAAATCTTGTCTTTTGCCTGCCTGGCCCATGAGTTGTAATCAACATTTCCTGCTTTATTGCTTTGTTCAGCTTCTAATAGTGCCGCCTGCAAAACTTCCGCAAGCCTATCAGTCTCCTGGACTGATAGAAACCCCATAAAGCCGTTTAGGCTAGAGGTAGAATGTACCAATTTTATTATTTGATCGATTTCTAATACCATATTAAGTAAGCTTTGCGATTAAATTCCCGTTTGTGTCTTTAATTGTAACTCCACCAGTAGCAGTTAAATGACCATCCATATCTCTTATATCAATACCTGAAAACTTTGATAGCACTATTTTGGCCGCTTCTCTGTTTTCCTCCCACATTATATCCAAATTTTTCCCAAAATTAGAATTTTCTAATTTAAGCTCACCGCTATTCACAAAACTTTTACGATTTTCTTCAACTTCATCTGAAGTTGCACTGCTGTCTCCGGTAACAAAAAAGTTAGCGTTCCTTTCAGGCAAAAAACCCGGGTTTGCTACAGCTAATTTTCCCCAAACCGCATAATTAGCCCTACTAAAGTGCTGTCCATCCATGCTCATTATGGCGTGAGGGGCAATGCGCGCGCCCTGTCTTCCTTCTTCTTTGGCTATTTCCGCAGCAGACATTTGTTTTTCACCATCGCTGACATACATCCATCTCTTACCTTTCTTATCATAAATTTTTCTTAAGGCATAAGATTTATACTCACCGGTGCTCGAATCAGATCTCATGTCAGTCATATACTCCCAGTGCCTTGTGGCCCTTCCTTCTGTTTCACCTTCTTGGGTAACCAACCTGGATGCAGCATGATCTTTTAGATGGTATGTTTCAACGTCTTGAGTTGACGCAACATCAGCAGGATCTTTTCGTGAACCTTCATAAAATTCTCCCTTAGAATTAGTAAACCCGCTAACATTTTCTCTGTGCAAATTACCCCCAAACATAGCAAGCTGCAACGCCCTTCTGGAAGAATGATTATTTGCGACCAAAGACACATGATCTTCATCCACTATGTGCTCTGCGCCAGTCTTTATGTCCCTGCTCCACAATTTTCCATCCGTTTTCCTCATAACTTTATTTTTTGTGGTCTTCCTATCGCCCTTAGCGTCAATGACGACTTCCTGTTCATATTCTGAAGC
>CAIWKW010000210.1 GCA_903913365.1 Candidatus Doudnabacteria bacterium
AAAATATCCGGGATCCAGAACCAAGCTTAGACCTGGATCCCGGATATTTTTCAGACCAAAGATAATCAAAGGCTGAAAAATTCCGGGATAACACTAAACCCTGACCTATTAAATTTCCGGCAAATCTGCTACTATATTACCTATGCTGGAAGAGAAAAATAATTTTAAATACTACGATATTATTACCGGCCTGTTTGTGTCGGTTTTAATTATTTCCAACATTGCCTCGGCCAAAGTTGCGCGTATTGGGGTTTTTAATTTTGACGGCGGAACCATCCTTTTTCCCATCTCCTATATTTTCGGCGATATTTTAACCGAAGTTTACGGCTATGCCAAATCCCGCCGGATTATTTGGACCGGATTTTTTTGTCTGATACTTATGGCCTTAACTTTAGCGGCGGTGCAGTATTTGCCCGCAGCAAAAGATTGGGCAAACCAGTCTGCCTACGAAACAATTTTAGGCTTTGTCCCCAGGCTCGTTCTTGCGAGCATTACCGCTTACTGGCTCGGTGAATTTACCAATTCCTTTGTATTGGCCAAAATGAAAGTTTGGACCGGCGGTAAGCATTTGTGGACCAGAACTATTGGCTCCACAATTTTTGGCGAGGCTGTGGACACTTTGGTTTTTAGCTTAATTGCCTTTTACGGAACCATGCCTTTTAGCGCAGTGGCCAATTTAATGGGCACCATTTATGTGTTTAAGGTTCTGTTCGAAGTTGTTGCCACTCCCCTAACCTATAAAGTGGTAAGCTTCCTGAAGCGCGAAGAAGGCATGGATGTTTACGACAAAAACACCAACTTTAATCCTTTTAATTTAAAACAGCCGGTAAAATAAAACCTCATTGCAATAATTGACAATACCACAAATACGTGGTATTTTTGAATGTTCACATGTGGGAAGGGGGTAAAAAATGACCAAGTCCGAAGTGCGGGAAATCGATGGAATAACCATCATAGACTGCATTGGCCAAATAACACTTGGATTGGGATCCAGCAGGCTGCGCGAATGCGTAGGAAAACAGGTTCGGGAAGGAAAAAAGAAAATCATTTTAAACCTGTCAGAAACCGGTTACGTCGACGCCAGCGGCATAGGCGAAATCGTAAGCGGCTTTACCCAACTCTCGAATAGTGGGGCGGAGTTGAAACTTTTGGTAAAAAAAGGCGGCGGCATAGAAAGCCTTTTACAAACTATCAAACTTATACCAGTCTTCGAGATATACCACGAGGAGACTGAGGCGCTTATCAGTTTCAACAGCCGCGACGCTAGGCTATCGAGAACAACTCGGGAAACAATAGAAACTCTTCAACGCTTGGCAGAAGAAGACAACACTGATCCCTGGGCTCTGCTCGAAAAGCTAATAAAAGCTGAGGACGAAACTCGGCACGTTGAATATGTTCCGGGCAAAGGCTTTGTCCGCTCCAAGTGCAAGCGCCAAGGCTGCAGTGAAAGCGCCAATGCTCATACCGGCCCCAGATACGGCAACTAGCCGGAATCAAAGAACGCGGACATTCAACCGACGCCGCTCCGAAGATACTAAGGAGCGGCGTTTCTATTTGACTTTAAATTTTACTGCTTCAATTTTTTAAAACAGGGGCAGCTCTTTTATAGAGATGCCCCTGTTTAAACTATCACTTAATTACGCTCTATTGTCCGGATGTGGATTGAGTAACAGGAGCCGGTGTCGGCTTTACATAAATTTGGGTCATGTCCCGAACCGAAGCTGCTGTTAAATTGGCTGAACCGGAAACCATTTGGCCTCTGGCTGTAACCTGATCATTTACTTGAAGAATAGCTAAAGTTCCCTTGCGGCCGTTTTTGTAGGTAACAACCGCTTTGGTAATATCAACAGAATAAGCGGTACTGCTGGCATTCACAACTGTCAAAATATTTCCGTTTATGGCTGAAATTGTGCCGCTTATGGAAGTACCGGCAACTTTTATGGCCACTCTGGTGGCTGCAACATTGCTGTTGGTTCTGTCCCAAACTCCGCTAACGGTTACGGTTTGGTTAACTGCCAAATTAGAAATGTTTACAGTTGCGCTTCCCTGCTTAAATACCGTTGTGCTAGTGGTATTAATAGTTTGATCGCCTCTGGCCTTGCTTTGCAAAGTAAAGCTATTGCCGTTTATGGCGGAAATTGTTCCGATAAAAGTTCCGCTGCGCGCCTGAAGAGACATGTCGCGAACAGTTGTGGCAACAACATTGGTACCGTTAACCGTTCCTCTTATTTGCAGAATGTCGCCGATTTGCAAAGCGGTTAAATCGGTTGAAGCGCCGTAGCGGCGGGCAACTTTATTAACATTGGAAACGTCTACCGTATAAACTGTAACGGTTGTACCGCTTGCAGTTACCGTTAAGCTGGTGCCGCTTACGGCTGAAAGCTGGCCGGAAATAGTTTTGGTTTGAACGATAATGGAAACTGTGGTTGCGGCAACGGTATTGGCCGTGCTGTCCCAAATGCCGCTTACCACAACATTTTGGCCTACTGCAACGTCGGCTAAGCCGCCAGTGTCCGTTTGGCCGGCTTTTTTAAACACCGTGGAGCCGGTTGTATTTATGGTCTGGCTGCCGCGGTTTTTTGTTTGCAATGTAAAACCGGCGGAACTGACCGCGGTTACACTGCCTGCAAAACTGCCGTTTTTTTGCTGCTGGGAACTGTCGCGTATGGTTTTTGCGATAACATTGGTTCCGCTGACAGTGCCGACAACCTGCAAGGTATCGCCGGTGGCAATATCGGCCACCTGCATTACCGAGCCGTACTTGCGCATTATCTTGGCGCTTGAAGCATCTACAATGTAGCTCAAACTTGAGCCGGTTAGATTAATTGTTGTTCCGCTAATAGAGCTCACTGTTCCCGTTACACTTAACCTAGTAACGCTTGCCATACGCGTAAGAGACTTAATCGTTTTTGGCGAAGCTTGATTTTGATTGTCCATGCCGGCTTGAGCAAACACCAAGGCAGGGACAAGCATTATGCCGGCCAAAAAAACTCCTAAAAATTTTTTCATTTGTTTTTCCTTTCTGATTATTTTTGCAACTTTCAATTTACGCATAGGCGTAAGTTGTCTATATATATTATATCGCACTTTAGCAAATAATGTTTCCACCTCCTTTATTTTAGCCCTATTTTCCAATAACCGACTTAATTATATTTTTAACTTCGTTAATGGGTATGGAAAAACTAATGTTGCTTGAGCCCTGCACTGTGGCCACATTTATTCCCATGACTTCGCCGTTTAAATTAACAAGCGGGCCCCCGCTGTTGCCCGGGTTAATGGCCGCATCTGTTTGAATAACTCCTGTAAGCTGCTCAGTGCCCAGATCCGAACCGCCGGCCTCAATGGTGCGGTTAAGTCCCGATACCACGCCCACGGAAACGGAATTATTGTATTGGCCCAAAGCATTACCCACGGCAAAAATTGTCTGGCCCAGCACAAGCAAACTTGAATCTCCCAAAGTTAGAGGCTGGTAGCCGCTGCCGCTAATTTTAACAATTGCCAAATCGTTATTTGGATCTTTATAAATTACCTTGGCGGATTGTTGTTTACCGTTTGACAGAAGCGCGGTATAACTGGCTGTGTCGTCCGCCACCACATGTTTGTTGGTTAAAATGTAACCGTCGGACGTGACTAAAAAACCGGTGCCGGCTCCCACCTGCTGGGACTGGGTTTTGCCGGTTGGCTGATAAACCGGAATTTGCATTCCGCTATTTTGAAAAAACGGATCGTCGCCAAAAGGATTTTCATAAACCACTTGATACTGCGGAACGTCTTTGGAAATAATAATGGAAACAACACTGGGCGTAACTTTGGCCACGGCATCGGTCAGCCTTTGATCTTGCGATTTTTGAATTACCTGCTGGCGATTATTAAGTTCCTCCTGGGAAATGGCCAAAAGCTGGCTTTGGGTGGAAGTGGCTTGGCCCAAAAGCTTGGTATTTAAAGAAGTAATTTGCCTTTCCAACAGTAAAATTTTATCGTTAAAATTCTGCTGCTGCCGTTTGTTTTG
>CAIWKW010000211.1 GCA_903913365.1 Candidatus Doudnabacteria bacterium
ATATCGCATTTTAAAATCCAAACTGTTTTGGTGTTATTACGGCTAACCTTTAACCCAAAAATCCTAAATTTATTTAATGCCTTATGTACGCCTTTGTTTAATTGACAGGAATAGGAATCGGCAATGAAAGTGTTGTTAAAAAACGGATATAATTGCCGGTATATGGCGTGGTGTAAAACCCTGTCCCGCACGCAGGCTTTGTGAATGTCGCGGGGTTTGGGATCGGAAATCTTAAAGGCGTCGTAAGGACCGTGAGCATAAGTAAGATTTGCCAGATCTTCCTGAAGTAATACCAAGTTGTCGCTCAAATTCAGGCCGAACTCCTGTATGTCCTTTTTGTTTCTTTTGCCGCGTAAAAACTCGTCCCAAGCGGCAAACAAGTTTTCCAAGCTAACAATGTCTTGATAGGTTTTTTGTAATTGGCTTTTCATGGCTGAAAGTATAGTATGTTAATAAGCTGATAAAAACAGCTAAAAAATCGCAAACCTTGACAAAAGTGTCAAAAAAGAGTATAATGTTAAGTCATAATTGGCTTTAGCTTTTGCTTCAAAAATAAGGATTTTTGGATATGAAGCTGGCGCTAACAACGCTGACCAGTGGTAACCCCACTGATTTTACAACTTGTAGGAGAAATAAGATGACGCCAACGAATCCCGTTGCCCCCATCACAGTAGATCTGATCACGACCGAACAACTCGGCCGTGCGTCCGACCGCTTCATTGCGCGTTGCCGCAAGAACGCCGCCTCACTTCCAAAGGATCTTTCGCAACAAGTCCTAGAAAATGAAGGCGACGAACTGGCACAAGAGATGTTTGAGGCATTACGCAAGCGCGTTGAGCGGCGAAGCAAGACTATCGTTCGTCGCACCATCGTAAACCGCGACCAGATGCCGGAGCAGATGGTCAACGCGACCGGCCGCAAACAGTACGTAAGCGCGGAAACGATCAAGACCATACCTCGTCAAGGCACCGGAACCGAAGAAGTGGAACTCTACTTCTTCAATCCCGGCCGTGGCCTCACCATCGACGAGCAGGAACAGGAGCTCGCAGCCTACGGGCTCGTGCCGGATTATTACGCGCAGGTCCAGGTGAATATTGATGACCCCTCCTTTGCCGATGAGCACCCCAACGGTGCCCAATGGGACAACAAAGATGGGCAGGCATCTTTCCTGACCTTCAGCCGGTGGAGCGGCGAGCGCCGCGTGGATTGCGACCGCAGCGACGACGACTGGCACGGCAACTGGTGGTTCGCTGGCGTCCGCAAGTCCTAGGACTCTGGGGCTCTCTACCCTTGCTGTTCTGGATTTATTGGTCACTTGGAGCCTCGCAAAAATTTTTTGCGAGGCTCCAGAATTCTTTCTATTTTATTTGAAATTTTAATAATTAATTTCTAATTGGCTTTAGCTTTTTGCTTTAAAAATATTTTTGGGCACAAAGCTGGTGCTAATGAAAATTAGATGCTATCCAGCCAGTGGCAACCCCACTGATTTCACAATTTGAAGGAGAAAGACGATGTCTACCAAGAACACGTCTACAGTTCCCGAAATTCAGCTCGCAACCGGCGAGCAAATTGAGCACATAATGGATATGTGGCGCCGTCGCCTAAAGGGTCGCAATGTGACTCTTGCGGAGGCCAACCACATCATCCAAAACGGCAATCTGTATCTGCCGGTTATGGACAAGGCCGCCGACGTTCTCGTCGACCAAGTCCGTTCCGATATGCAGAACACGATCGTCCGCATGGTCCGCAACATCCGCCGCAACCGGTCTGCCCAGCAGACCATCACCGATACCGGCCGTAACGAGTACCTGACTGATTCCGTCGTGGCCACAATGCCCGTGGGGCAGGGTCCGGAAGAAATCGAACTCGTGTACTTCCGCCTCGGTCGGTACGTCTACGCCGACGAGTTGGAGACCGAGTATGAAGCCCGCGGGCTGATGCCCGATCCGCAAGCGCAGGCCGCCGATAACGAAGCCGATCCGGCTTTCGCCGACCAGCACCCCAATGGGTGCTACTGGGATCGTGAAGACAAAAAGCACAGCTACCTGACCTTCAGCCGGTGGAACGTCGAGCGCGACGTGGATTGCGACCGCGACGACAGCCTCTGGGACGACGACTGGTGGTTCGCTGGCGTCCGCAAGTCCTAGGACCCTGGGACGCTCTGCCCTTGCTGTTCTGAATTTCTTGGTCACTTGGAGCCTCGCAAAATTTTTTTGCGAGGCTCCCTTTTCTTTTGTCCAAAAATTTGTTAAAGTACAAGCAGATAAATTTGGAAAATCTGCGGGCAAGCCTTCAGATTGTTTATCTCGCACTATCTGAAACCGGAATACCGGCAGCCAATGCTTTCGGTAGCGCGTTATCAGACGGAAAGTTTCCAAAGAGACTTGGTGCGGTTTGCTGGACGGGTTAATCCCCGCAAATAATATTCAGCCTTAAGAGCAATCGAAAGGCAGTGGAGCAGATGGCAAACTGCATGTACCTGACCTTCAACCGGTGGAACGACAAGCGCAACGTGAATTGCAACCGCAACGACAACAACTGGAACGACAACTGGTGGTTCGCTGGCGTCCGCAACTTTCTTTGGATTAACCCTCTCCCCATTGGGAGGGGGTTTCTTTTGTTAGCTGCTTTTGCCAACCTCCCAGCATCTTTCCGGTTTCTACTAATTGAGCGGCCAAGTCGGCAAACCTCTTATTCTCAATCGCTTTTAACTCCCAAGCCATTTGCAAAAGAAACTTAAGGGTATCAAGTTTAATGCTCGCTTTTTGGACAAGGAGTAGTTTTTGGTCTTTTTTGGCATAACCCGCCGTTAACGTTAACTCGGTTAACTCAAGAAAATATTTATCAATTCTCTCGCCTAAAGAATAGCGCGTTAACCGCGGTATATGGGGTAAAGTATTGTGCCAAGTCTTGTATGCCTGAGAAATTTTTTGTAAAATTGGTAAATTATTTACGGTTAAAAGCGGAGGGTTAGCCATAAACTTATAAGTTTAATTTTTTGTTTCTTTAGGAGCAGATTTTAGTGACTGGCTAAAACCGGAACATTTGATTGTAGCTGAAATTAATATTTTGTCAAGCCCAATTTCAAAACCAAGCCTATTTCTGATATACTAATAGTGAGATACAAATATACTAATACATGCGAATGATACTAATAATACCAATCGCGTGAATTCGTATTATTAGTATCATTAGTATTAATTCGTTTATTCGTATCATACTATGTTAAAAGCAAAATCGGAGACTATAGGGTTTTTTGTTTTATTTGGGTTGGTGGCTTTGGTGGTGGCCATGCTTTTTTGGCCGTTTTCAATGCTTTTGGCGTTTGCAATTATTTTGGCCATGCTTTTTCATCCCATATATCTTAAGGTTCTGGGCTGGTTTAAAAGTCCGGATTTGTCGGCTTTTTTGGTGGTACTGCTAATCGCGATAATTATTGCGGGACCTATGTTGCTTATCGGGCAGCAAGTGTTTTATGAACTGGCCGATTTGTACAATACGCTTAATAAGTTAAATATAGAAAATTTAATTACCCAATATTCTTCCGTAGTTGCCAGGTTGCCGCTGCCTCTGCAAAATTTGGTTTTGAGCTTTAATACAGATTTCCATTCCTGGCTTTCTCAGTTTGCCAGCCAAATTTTTATGTCGCTGTCCGGAATAATTTCCCGCCTCGGCTGGCTGCTCGGTTCTTTGGTGGTTTTAGCTTTCAGCATTTTCTTTTTACTTCGCGATGGCGATAACATTAAAAAAATTATTAGTGATTTGCTGCCGCTTTCCGAAACTCACGAAGGCATATTGTTTAAAAAGATTTCCGATTCCGTAAGCGGGGTGGTTAAAGGACAGTTTTTGGTAGCTTTAACCGAAGCTGTTGTGTCTTTTGTCGGCTTTAGTGTTTTTGGCGTACCAAAAGCCTTGCTTTGGGCATCGGTTCTTATTGTTGTGTCTTTTGTTCCCACTTTTGGAACATCGTTGGTTTTAATTCCGGTAATTGTTTACTTGTTCATAGTTGGGCATATTGGAGCCGGCATTGGCATGGCCGTTTGGGCCTGGTTGTCCGTGGTCTTGGTGGATAATGTACTTTCCGCAAAAATAGTTTCCGCCAAAGTTCGCCTTCATCCCGTGCTTACAATTTTTGGAATTTTGGGCGGGTTGGAAATGTTCGGTATTTTGGGAATTTTGCTCGGCCCGATAATTATGGCCGTCTTTGTATCGTTGGTGGACATTTATCGGAGCGACATTAAGTAACTAATACGCAGTGTACTAATACGCGATACTAATATACAAATAAACGAATATTAACGAAGTTAACGAATAATTCACAAACAGCTTTTGAAATATCTCATTAGTATTAATTCGTTTCATTAGTACCCATTTGTATATTGGTATCTTTCATTTATCTGCATGCCAAAAAACATTCACAATACAACCCGCAACCTTGAGCCGACAATTTTAACCATTTTTGGCGCAACAGGGGACCTTTCTTCGGATTATCTGCTTCCGGCGCTTTTGCACATGTATGAAGAAAAACTTTTGCCCAAAGATTTTCACTTGGTTTGTGTTGGCCGGCGTGAGTTTACGGCCAAAACTTATTTGAATTTTATTGTCAAAAAATCCACGGTGCTGAAAAAAATAAAGCCAAAAATCCGCGCCGGGTTTTTAAAGCAGTTGAGCTATTATAAAGGCAACTTTGACGACGCGGAAAGCTTTAAGCCTTTGGCAAAAATTTTGGAAGATAAAGAAAAACCCAAGCACAAGTGCTATAACCGCTTGTATTATTTTGCCACCAGCCCGCAATTTTTTGCTTCCATTGCCCATATTTTAAAGCAAAGCGGCCTTTTAACCTCCTGTGCCTTGCACGAACGTAAGGTGAGAGTATTGGTGGAAAAACCGTTTGGGTTCAATTTGGAATCCGCTCATACTTTGAATAAATTGCTGTTAAAGTATTTTGTGGAAGACCAAATTTACCGCATAGACCATTA
>CAIWKW010000212.1 GCA_903913365.1 Candidatus Doudnabacteria bacterium
CATTATTGCCAAGGAAAAAGAGCAGGACAAAAGCGTAATATTGCGGATAAGCCTACGGTAAAGAACTTTTATTTTTTCATTTTCCCCTTGTCCGGACAAAGCGCTGGTTAGTGGAAAAAATACAGAGCCAATGCTTCCGGTGATGCCGGTGGTCTTTTGGGCCACGTTCCCAGGCAAACTATAGTAAGTAAGCTGGGCCGGCCCGGTGAAAATAGGGATAATAAACCTATCCAAAGAAATTAACGAATTAGAGGCCAAATTATTCAGCGCGGCAAAAAACCCAAAGCTATAGGCTTTTTTAATTTCTTCTTTAGACCAACCATAACTAAGTTTAATTTGCGGTAAAAGCTGCTTAAAATACTTTTTATAAACTAAAATAAAGAAGCCTGTTAACAGAACGTTCAACAAAAAAATTGCTTTTAATTTAAAGTGCATTAAAACCAAAATTAGCATCCCTAAATTAAAAATTGTCATTTGGGTTAAATTTATTTTGGTGGAAATATCGTAGCGCTGAAGTGCTGCCGGAGCAATTAAATACGAATAGCTAATTGCACTAATAAAAAAAGCCAGCCCGGCCATATAAAATACAGGGGCATAATGCAGTTGGTTTTCCAATGAAACATGAAATATAGTCAGGCCGAACCGGCCAATTAAACTAAAAGCCAAAATCCCAATAAATCCGATAAATAAATATAAAGTCCTGGCGGAGTTGAGCAGAATATTTAATTCTTTAGAGCGTTCTGTGGCATAGTATTCAGAAACATATTTAACCAATGCCACGCCCAAACCCAAATCAAGCAAGCTTAAAAAAGCTGTTATGGTATTTAACAAAATAAATATACCATAATCTACCACGCCAAGCTTATGAACCACCACCGGCGTTATAAAAATGGAAAAAATAATCGGCCAGCAGTAGCCGATAAAGCTGTAACTTATATTTTTTAAGGTTGAGTAAGAAAGCGAATCGCTATCCATAATTTTCTTTATACCAGCTAATAGTTTTTCTGAGTCCTTGGCTTAGGGAAGTTTTCGCCACAAATCCAATATCTCTTTTAGCCCTGCTTACGTCGGATACGCGCCTAAGCGCCCCTTCTGGCTTGGTTTTATCCCATACGAGCCTGCCGGAAAAGCCGGTAAGCTTTGCCACCGTTTCCGCTAATGTTTTAATTTTTTCTTCCTTGCCGGAACCAATATTTACAGGCTCGGGTGAAGCATATTTTTGAGCTGCCAATATCACGGCTCTGGCCGCATCTTCAACATATAAAAACTCGCGCGTTGCTCTCCCGCTTCCCCACATCACAATTTCTTTTTCCCCGTTTTCTTTAGCAGCAAAAAACTTTCTAATTAAAGAAGCAACAACATTGGCGTGGGCAAGGTCAAATTCATCCCCGGGTCCGTATAAATTAGAAAAAAGCAAACTGATGCCAACAAATTTATATTGAAGATTATAAGCGACAATTTGCGCCGCAAGCATACGCTTAGCTAAGCCATAAGAAGCATTGCCCTTTTCCGGCAAACCATCCCAAAATTCTTCTTCCTTAAAAGGAATCGATGCCATTTCCGGATAACTGCTAACAGTTCCCGCAATTACCATTTTTTTTATGCCAGCCAGTCTTGCCGCTTCAGTCAGTTGGATGCCCATTATGGCGTTATCATAAAACACCTCTCCGGCGTGTTCCAGATTATATTTTACACCGTCAAAATTTGCCGCCAAATGAATAATTATATCTTTATTTTTAACGGCTGTTTGGCAACTTTTAAAATCCCGCAAATCAACTTCCGAACGCTTTGGCCTATAAACATTAGCGGGGCTAACACCCTTTTTTAGCAGCTGGCTATAAACGTGGCTACCCAAAAAACCATAGCCGCCAGTTAACAAAATATGAGATTTTTTAATATCCAACATACAAGAATTATATCAAAACCCTGACAATTAAGAAAGCAGGCCGTAGCCTGCTGGAAAAAACATAATTAGACATGATAAAACGCATATTTAACGCATAATCCGAAAAATATTTTTAAATCTTTCTTCATAAGTATGCTCTTTTATGGTACGCTCATATCCGGCTCGAGATATAGCCGCTCTAAGAGGTTCGTTTTTTAAATAATATTCACACTTTTCCGCCAAATCTTTTTTATTTTTAAAAATTACAATTTCTTTGCCGTCAACATAATAATCGCGCAAATTATCGGCATCGCCAGTCAACAAAAAACCGCCGCAAGCCGGAATCTCAAAAGTCCGACTTTTAATTTGTCTACGGCGCATGGAAAAAATGGAATTTAAGTTGCCAACTAAATTATGGCCGGAAAACCTATATTTTCCAAGTTCTTTTTTTACCACGGTCTTGCCCAAAGACTTAAACCAAAACTTTTTTCCATACGCATAACTTTCGGAGAAATTTAAGTTAATTTTGCTGTTGCTCCAAATCTCAGCCGTCTTTTCCTTTGGAATTCTCCCTGTTGGCCACCCTGAGCCAAAAGCCAACATCGGTAATTTTAATTTTTGCAAATACTCAACATACTGCTGTCTGACGCTATAATTTAATCCAACAAAAGTAATGTTGTACCGGTCTGGCCCGACTTTTGGAAAAAACAGCCTGGGGTTTACTCCCCATTGCGAATGAATAACATTCTTTATGCCTAACTTAGAATATTTTTCTACGGCCCGGGAGTCTGTTGTCGCGACAAAAGTAAATAAAGGCGCCCAATATTTTGAATATATAGGAAAACGCCAATGGTCGTCAGCAAACCAATTAAATGTTTTTGTTGAGGTTTTTTGAGTAATAAACTTAATGGTTTCTTTTTTTAGTTCCTCAGTAAATAAAAAGCAAAACAATAAATCCGGTTTGTTTTCCATCACTGTTTCTATTAAAGATTTATTCAAATTGTCGCGCTTTTCCTCTAAAAGGCCGTCATCCGTTGCAAAAAAACTGGCCTCAATGTCAGGCATATGCGACAAAGTTTCATAAAAATTTTGGTATTCAAAAGACAGCCCGGCCGACGACTTTCCATATTCATGTTTTAAACCAGCAAATAAAATTTTCATATAAATTTGCGAGCTAATATCCTAATCTTTCAATCATTTAATTTTCAATCTTGTAATCCAGAATCATCGGCAAATGGTCCGAAGCCAAAACGTACGGAACTTTAAAATTTTTAACTTTAATATCAGGCGAGACAAAAGTAAAATCCGCGAAACTTTGCCGATTATGATACCTTTTCCAGGAAATGCTGTTGCGGGTGTTTTTGATTTTAAACAGCTTTATTAAATTTTTCATGCCTGTTTGTTCAATAATTTCTATACTTTTTGTGTTTGGCATTAGGTTAAAATCTCCGCACAAAATTTTCGGACCTTCAAGCTTTGTTAAAACCGCAGCCAAAGTTTTGGATTGTTTTATTCTTACTGGTGTATCCAGCTTATTTCCCGGCTTGCTAATCCCGTGAAAATTCGCCACCCAAAAACTTCCTTTAAAAGAATCAAACTTCACACACTGGACTGCATTGGCCTCTTTGCCATTTTTAAAATCCACTTCGCTATTTATTGTCCCGTATACATGTTTGCCAAAATGTTTTTCCACACTAAAGTTTTTTCTGTAAAATATAGCCAGGCAAAGCTCCACACGAGAACCGGTTTTAAAATACTCCCCTGCCCTCACAGCTACCGGTAAACGCAAACTTTCAAAACCTTTTAAAAGTTTATTTAAATCCCCAAAAACATCCGTTCTTTGGCCGGAGTCAACCTTTACCGGCTTTTTGGAAGAAAAAACCTCCTGAAAACAAAAAATATCCGCTGTTTTAGCTCTGGTTCGGACGTATTTAAAAAAGCGTTCATCGGATGCCCCACCTTCAATGTTTAGCGATAGTAATTTCATAGAACAAATTGAAAGACTGCTTATTGAAAAATTGGGGACCTTAGATTAAAAGATTAACTGCTAATTCTTGATTATTATAGCATATCCCTTTATTTCAGAGCTAAATTAGGATACAATACTCATAGAACTAGGCAATTGAAAGATTACAAGATTGAAAATTGAAAATTTGGATATCCTTAGAATCTTTCAATCTTTTAATATTCAATCTTTCAATTAATTTATCTCTATGCAGTATAATCAATTCGAGGATATTCCTGTTTGGCAGGAAACCAGGTTATTTGTAAATAAAATTTATAGTCTGTTTGAGAACAGCGAGAAGCTAAAAAGAGATTTTTCTTTGGTTGATCAACTGAAGCGAGCAACTTATTCTATTTTGTTAAATATTTCCGAGGGATTTGAACGCGGTTCCAACAAAGAATTTGCAAACTTCCTTAATATTGCCAAAAGATCGGCGGGAGAAGTTCGGGCTATACTATATATTTTGCTGGACAACCATTACATAAACCAAGAAACATTTGAAAATTATAAAAAGTCTGCTACTGAAATTTCTTCGCATTTAGCTAATTTCAGAAAATTTTTACTAAAAACCCCAACCTACAAAAAATAAAACACTTTTTATCTTAGGATGTCCCAATCTTTCAATATTTCAATTAGCAATCTTTCAATTTAACGTTATGAAGATTCTCTATATTATTACCCAGGCGGATGGCGGTGGAGCGCAAAAGTATACTTTGACATTGGCCAAGCATTTTAACGGTATAATTGCGGCCGGAAACGAATCCTCACATTTATTTACCGCGGCCGAGGACTTACAACTTACAACCTACAACTTACAACACCTTAAGCGCAATATTAGCCCTTTAAACGATATTTTAGCGATTTGGGAAATAAGGCAGCTCATAAAACAAATTCAACCTGATATTGTTCATTTAAATTCTTCCAAAGCCGGAATTTTAGGAAGTTTTGCTTCAATTTTTACAAAAACCAAAGTGGTATTTACGGCGCATGGTTTTGTTTTTAACGAACCCCTAAACGTTGCAACTAAAAGTTTTTATTTGGCTTTGGAAAAAGTTGCTTCGGATTTTAGGGATTTTATTATAACCGTTTCGGATGCCGACAAAAATTCGGCGTTAAATAATAAGATTATCAACTCCGGCAAAATTACAACAATTCATAACGGCCTTGAGGAAATTGATTTTTTGTCAAAAGAACAGGCAATAAATAAATTGGGTATAAATCCCAATAAAATTATTATCGGCAGTACTTCAAATTTTTACAAAACAAAAGGGCTAGATGTGTTAATTGATGCCATTAGCCAAATGGATGAGGCTATTAAGGCCAAAATTGAAGTCGTACTGATTGGCAGTGGCCCGGAAGATAGCAATTTAAAATTGAAAATTGAAAATTTAAAATTAGGGAACACTGTAAAAATGCTTGGTAAGATAGAAGATGCGGGTAAATATATAAAAGCCTTTGATGTGTTCGTTATGCCATCGCGCAAAGAAGGGTTTCCTTACGCCATTTTAGAGGCAATGCAGGCTGGTTTGCCGATTGTGGCTTCAAATACCGGCGGAATAGTTGAAGCCCTGGCAGACGCCGGATTTTTGGTTGACCCGGAAAACCCGGAAGAACTGAAGTTGGTGCTTTCCAAAATCATTAATGATCTGAACATCCACGGCGAAAAATACTTTATGAATTTAAGCCAAAAAGCGCGTCTTCGCGCCGCGGGTTTCAGTAAAGAAAAAATGCTGGCGGAAACCGAAAAAGTTTACGAAACTGTTTTGACGGCTTAAATTTTGAACCAAACCAAGGTCTTTAGTGTTCCCCTCTTCTCCTTTTAGGAGAAGATGCCCTTTAGGGCAGATGAGGTGAAAAAGAAAGTTTTTCAGGCAATCAACGACCTCTCTGTCGCTCAGATGTCATGCCTTTGGTAGATCCACCTCTGGTGGACATTCGCGACATCTCCCCTTGCCAGGGGAGAAGGGAACAACCAACGATATTACTAAATTAACAATTTCGGAATAATTAAATCAAGCCGCTTGACCCGGGATATATTTTCCCGGATCAAGTGGCTTTTGCGGCAGCTACTCTACTACGTGAATAATTGCCCTCGCTTCCAGAAGGCAAAATGAATCCTTCAGGCTTTTGTCCGATATCAGGACCATTACCATCCTCCCCTTTTCGGGCGGGAGGCCTGGAAGGTCCTGAAAGCTTACCTTGGGGGTATCTGTCACCCCGTCTACATAGACGGTACTGAGAGCTTCTGCCGGAAGTACCGAAGCCTTATCGTCTCCGGCAAATCGGAAGATGATCTTTTTCACCTTCTTGATCTTGGCGATACGGAAATATTTTCCGCAGGTATCTCCGGCGGGATCTCCGCTACCCAAAGCAGCCAAGTCCGCATATTTCGGTTTTGTACCGCTGTCCTGCGAAAACGCGCAGGAGCGGGCCAAAAAAACCAAACAAAAAAGCAATCTCATTCCTTGCCTCCTTCAGCTTCAAAGCACTTTATTCTATATCCGTTTAAACTAAAAATCAATGCCAAAAATACCTTTAAATTAAAAAGATTTTAAGCTATAATACCATTAGACTATTAATTAGAAGAAAGGAAAATAGCATATGTTATTAACAATAGCAATAATACTTCTGGTTCTTTGGGTCTTAGGGTTCTCTCTCCATGTACTGGGCGGCTTTATACACATAGTGCTGGTGCTTGCAATTATACTTGCAGTCGTTCATTTTCTCAAAGGAAACAAGTCGGCTTAAGCTCAAGCTTAAAACACCACTCGGATTTATCCGAGTGGTGTTTTAAAATGCTTATGGTATTTGTCATTGCGACCTATTTGACTTCGCTCAAGGTCGCCCTGTCCTCGACTCTGAGGGACGAGACCTCAGGCTCGGACTCGAATGAGAGCGTGGCCGAATGGGCGAGGAGCGTCAAAGAATTATCCAAACAGCGACTAAGCAATCTTAACTTAGAAAGATTGCTTCGCGAAAATCCTTCGCTTTGCGCTCGCAATGACAAGCGTGGATAGTTCGTTATTTTTTTACCGCGGGCTGGGCCTGAGAAAGGCTATCTATTATTGCCTGCATTTCCTTGGCCCTGGTTGGATCGGCCGACATTATTTGCTTGGCCAAATTTATAGCTTGATCCTTTTGTCCTTCCATGGCGTAAACCTTTACCGTGTCGGAAAATAAATCGTAGTTACCCGGTTCTTTTTGCGCCTGCGCCAAAAGAAGCGCCATGGCTTTATCATACTGTTTTTGTCCGGCATAATAGGCTACCAACCACTGCATATCGGAATAAGAAGCAAACTGATACCCATTTAATTGAGCCTGCTCCATCAGCTTAACAGCATCGGGAATCTTATTGTCCGAACGATACAAATTGGCGAGCATAAAATACAAACTGCTGTCTTTAGGGAACCTCTGCATTAAAGTTTTAATTACATCTTCAGCTTGAGAAATTTTTCCCTGGACACCATAAATTTGCACCTGAGTTAAATAGGCCTCTTCTCTTCCCGGCGACAAATCTATTGCTTTTTGTATTGCATCTTGCGCTCTTGGGTCGTAGCTTATAACCTTGCCGTCCTGTACGCCTTTGTATAAATACACCCCGGCCAAATTCTGCCACAAAATTGGGTAGGTTGGCTCCACGGCAAGAGCGTTATTTAACGCGTCTATGGCCTCGTTTTCCACTTTTGTGGCCAAAGCCTGATTAGCCGGCGTGGAGGTTCGGCCAAAAGCCTGCGCAAACTCCGCGTATTTAGCGGCGCTTTCCGTTTGGTCAAAATTAAACGGCAGGCTAAATGCATCCTGAAAATAGCCGTCAGCCTTGGCCTGGTCCACGCTGCTGTAAGCAAACCCGTAATTGATTCTCTTACCAACTTCCATAGGCACAATATTGGTGGCGTAAATCAGGTAGGCCATTACCAGCAAGCCCACGCTGAATACCGCAGTCGGAAAACCATTGTCAGCAAATAATATATTTTTTTTACGTTCCGGTTTACTTTTTATATTTACGGTGGACGAGGCATCCCAAATATATCCGGCAAATCCGGCAAAACAATAAAAAGTCAGGCTGGCCGGAACCGTGTCGAACACGGTTAAGTTTTGAATTTGATAAACCAAGAGCGCAGCAAGCAGTACACAAAATTCCGCCAGGCTTAAAAATCCGTTTTTAAAACCGCGGTATAGTGCCACGCCCAAAAAGACTAAAAGTCCCAAATAAGCGGCAAATCCAAATGCCCCGGTGGTAACCAACACCTCAATTAAATAATTGTGGGGCTTGTCGAACCAGCTGCGGTCATAATTATAAATTGCCGGATTGTAATATTTGTTGGCAATAAAATAATAGTTCTCCGAGCCCACGCCAAACAAAGGATGGTCTTTATAGCCTTTTAAGGCCACTCCCCACTGAATCAATCTGGCTTCGGTGTTACTATCTTTTAAAGTAAGAAGCCTTTTGACAACCGAACCTTCCGGCAAATGGTTGCTGTAAGTAAAACCAATTCCTGCAATCACCGCAAAAGACAGCACCAAGGCGCTTCCCCACAATTTTATTTTCCGATTACTATTTAAAAATACATACGCCGCTCCGGCCAAGAATCCCCCTCCCACCAAGCCCACCAATGCTCCGCGAGTTCCACTAAGAAAAATGCAGATTAAAAACAGCAGGGCGGATAAATAATACAAAATTTTCTTATAATTTTCTTCGGCTTGCAAGGCAAAATATACAGACAAAAACAACGGAACAATTAAAAAGCTTCCCACATATATAGGATTACCCAAGGTGCTGGATACGCGAGCCGGAAGAGAAGGGTCTTGCACTAAAATAGGTAATCCAAGCTTTCCGAAAATCCCATTTATGGTGACTATCATGGCCGCGGCCAAAAAAATCTGCAAAAATCTTTTTAAATAACTTCCGCCCATCTGAGCAATCATCAAAACATAAAAATACAGCAAGATTAAATGGGCCAAATAATACACCCCGCCCATGCGCTCAAAATTTCCCCACAAACTTCTTACCACTGCCACCCCGCTTAACGCAGAAATTAAGTTAAGCAGTAAAAAAGCCACCATTAACCAATTTAAGGGCTGTTTCTTCCAGGAAGGACGAAGCTCCGGCCTGGCCGCCAGCAAATACAAATAAAACGGGAGTGCCAGCTCAATGCAAATCCTAAAGTAAAAAGCTTTGCTAGTGACGTATGGAAACAGCAAATCTTTAAAAACCCACAAAGGCGACAGCAAACTTAAACAAACTAAAATAAAAAAACTAATCGCTACAAATTTTTTGTTCATCCGGTATATCAACCCCGTAGAATCCTACGGAATAATCTCCTATTAATAAATTATTAATAAAACCTTCCAGCACGCCCTGTTTTGACGGGGCTCTATTACTGGATTCATAGAGAAATTATACCAAATTCAAGGAATTTTGCA
>CAIWKW010000213.1 GCA_903913365.1 Candidatus Doudnabacteria bacterium
ACT
This sequence comes from Candidatus Doudnabacteria bacterium, assembly GCA_903913365.1. GTDB lineage: Bacteria > Patescibacteriota > Doudnabacteria > UBA920 > UBA920 > PALSA-1336. The sequence continues at coordinate 4 of CAIWKW010000213.1, forward strand.
TTACTCCGGGCCCTGGGGCTGGAAATTTTGAGTTGAAACAAATTTAGTATTTGTAAACTTTCAACTTAAGCCTTCCCGCCCGAGGGGCGGGTTTTTTGTTTGTCTTTAGCCAAAAGTCGGCTAAGGGCAAGCATGCGCAATGAGAGAATAAAAGCCATAGGAGGCTATATGACCGAACGACAAAGAATTTTGGAAGCGACAAAGGGGGCCAAACCCGGTTCCGAGGCTCACAGCCTCAGGGCACAGGCGGAAAATGGTTTATTGCGATTTGATTATTGCGCCAAATGCCTGCAGCTTGTACATGCCAGCCTTCAGTGCCAGTGCGGCCGGCCGGCGGTAAGTGTTTCGCCTGAAAAGGCTCCAGTGCGGGGAGATAAGATGAAAGGTTTTTTTATTCAAAGGGGCGTGGAATCCCTCTGATTCGGCAATTTTGCGAAAACCTTTGTTTCCAAAAGGCTTATTGGTCTGCGGAAGTCGGCGGAAGGAAGCTTTATAAAGCTTCCTTCCGCCCTTGTTATTTTCGGATTTTTATGATATGATAAGTATGTAATATCATACTTTAATTAAATGATTATGAAATCACAGGTGCAAAGCAAGATCCATAAAAAATTTTTACACCAGGATAAGTTTTACGGTGTAACCACAATCGGGGCCAGAGGCCAATTGGTTATTCCGGCTTTGGCCAGAAAAGAACTGGGACTTAGCCCTGGAGATCAGCTTGTGGTAATGGGTAAATTCGGCAAACTGCTTGGACTGATGAAGACCGAAGCCATGGCCAGTTTTGTGGAAACCATGATGGACAATTTAGCCGGCACAGGCATGGAGGTTCACGCGAAAAAGCATTTTGACAAAATGTTTAAAAATTTAAAAGGAATTAATAAAGTTTAACTATAAATCAACAGGAGTATATATGAATATCAAAGGATTTTTTACAAAGAAAAAGATAATTTGGACTATAATTATAGTATTGATACTGGGCGGCATTGGTTACGAAATTTTTAAACCAAAAAGCAACAGCGCCAACATTCAAACGGATACCGTGAAAAAACAGAATTTACAGCTTACAGTGCTCAGCACCGGCCAGGTTGTTTCCAGCACCGATTTGGATTTGAGTTTTAAAACCGGCGGCGTGGTGCAAAAAGTAAATGTCACGGAAGGGGATAAAGTTAAAACTGGTGCAGTTTTGGCGATTTTGGATCAAAAAGACGCTTTGGCAAGTTTGACTTCTGCCCAAGGGTCTCTGGCCCAGGCTCAAGCCAACTATCAGAAAGTTTTAGCCGGTTCTTCCAGCCAACAAGTTAGTATAGCTCAAAAGGCTGTGGAAGCGGCACAAGTTAGCTTGGACACGGCCACCACCAGTTTGCAAAATACCAAAGCCCAGCAGGCCACAGCAGTATCCAACGCGTATTCGTCTTTGCTTAATTCCACCATTACCGCGGTACCGGCCCAGACAAATTCCGGATCGGCTGTACTTAGCGTGAGCGGCACATATGTTGGCACAACTCAGGGGGTTTACAATATTAGTATTTATTCAACCGGCAGCGGTTTGATGTTTAAAACCACGGGTCTGGAAAATGTAAGCGGAAATGTAAAATCTTCTCCGGTTCCTTTGGGAACAAACGGCTTGTATCTTCAATTTACCGGGACTCCTGGAGCCAGCGATATTTGGACAATTTCCATTCCGAATAATTTAGTGCCGAGTTATGTTGTGAATTATAATGCGTATCAGGCAGCTATAAAAAATCAGCAGACAGCAACAGACGCGGCCCAGGCCCAGGTCGCAAGCGCTCAGGCCGCATTGGCCCAAGCTCAGGCTAATTTGGATTTACAGACCGCCCAGGCTCGCCCCGCGGATGTTGCGGTTGCCCAGGCTCAAATTTTAAGCGCCCAAGGCCAGGTGCAATCAGCGCAGGCGGCTTTGTCCAACGCCATAATTACAGCACCGGCAGACGGAACCATTACCTCGGTTGATATTAAAGTCGGCGAGCTTGCAACTGCAATGAAAGAAGCGGTAATACTTCAGGACGTCAGCAGTTTGCATGTGGAGGCCGATGTCAGCGAAGCCAACATTGCCAATTTGCAGACCGGACAAAGCGTTGATGTTACTTTTGACGCGCTGGGTCCGGATCGTCATTTTCAAGGAAACGTTCAAACAGTCAATCCGGGTGCCACAGTGGTTTCCGGCGTGGTGGATTATTTGGTTAAGGCCAGTTTGCCGAACATCCCGGAAATAAAGCCAGGCATGACGGCCAACATGACTATTATGGTTGCTCAGAAAAATAATGTTTTGGCCGTTCCCCAGCAGGCGGTTATTAATCAAAATAATTCGCAATTTGTCAGAGTTGTGGACGATATTAAAAAGAAAACTTATCATCAGGTTGAAGTAAAAACCGGTCTTTTGGCCGACGGCGGCTTGGTGGAAATAGTTTCCGGCCTGTCCGAAGGGCAAACCGTGGTCACGTTTATTAAATAGTAATTATTCACTAATCACAAATACTGGCAAATACTGCAAATGGCTGCAGCCTGATTTGTCCCTATTTGTGTCAATTAGTGATTTGTGGATAATATGAATTTAATCAAAGTACAAAACCTAAAAAAAGATTATGCCAACGAAGGAGTCATTACTTCCGTTCTTCATGGGCTAAATTTTTCCATTGACCAGGGAGAATTTGTGGCAATTATGGGTCCTTCGGGCAGCGGTAAATCTACCCTGATGCATATTTTAAGTTTTTTGGATCGCCCCACAGGAGGCCTTTACGAATTTGAAGACCGTGATACCAAAGATTTTAGCGATGACTATTTGGCCGAACTTCGGAATGAACGGGTTGGGTTTGTTTTTCAATCCTTTAACCTTTTGGCCCGCACTACAGTGTTTGACAACGTAAAATTGCCTTTGCTTTACAGCAAAAAAGACAATCAGGATGAGCTGGTAAAAAAGGCTTTGGAATCGGTTGGTCTTTCCCATCGCCTGGAATATTACACGAATCAAATTTCCGGCGGGGAGAAGCAGCGCGTGGCCATTGCCCGAGCTTTGGTTTGCGATCCGGCGGTAATTTTTGCCGACGAGCCCACGGGAAACCTTGATTCCAAATCCGGCAACAGTGTTATGGAAATTCTGCAAAAATTAAACGATGAAGGTCACACCATAATTCTGGTAACGCACGAAATGGACACTGCCAACCACGCCAAGCGCATTATTCGGATTAAAGACGGAAATATAGTTGCGGACGAACCGGTCATAAAGCGTACAATCGCCTCGGACGGGAAAGAGTTAATAAAGTAAATTTCTAATTATTCTAATTGATCTAATTTCTAAATAATCTCCAATGTCTAAATTACAAAGTTTAGAAATTGGGATTTAGAAATTATTTAGGTCAATTAGAAATTAGAATAATTAGGTTAATTTTGAATTTTTTTAGCACCATAAAACTGGTTATAAAGACTTTATTGGCCCGCAAAGGCAGGTCGTTTTTAACTATTTTGGGTATTGTTATCGGTGTGGCCGGAGTAATTATTATTATTGCTTTGGGTGCGGGGGCGCAAAGTCTGGTGCTCGGACAGGTTACCAAACTGGGTTCGAATCTTTTAAGCGTTCAGCCGGGCAAGAGCAATGACAAAGGCCCGCCCGCCCAAGTATTCGGTATTGTGGTTACCACGCTTACGACGGATGACGCGGCAGCTTTGCGTGACAGCACCAGAGTGCCTCATGTTACAGGAGTTAATGCAATTGTTAGAGGCTCGGCCACGGTGACTTGGGAAAATAAAAATGTGGATACGAATTTTGTTGGAACAGATTATAACTATCCGAAAGTGGTTAGTTTTACAATGCAGTCGGGGCAATTTTACAATCAGCAGGAAGACCAGGGAGACGCCAATGTGGTGGTTCTTGGTTCAACGGTCAGCGATGAACTTTTTGACGGTACGGGAATTAATCCTATCGGGCAGGTAATAAAAGTAAAAAGTTCTTCCCAGAGTTCCCAAAATCAGCCCGGGGGCATTCCGCTTAGGGTTATCGGAGTGGTTACTCCCAGAGGAAGTTCATTTTTTCAGGATCAGGATGATCAAATATTTTTACCTTTAGCCATTGGCCAGCAGCAAGTTTTGGGTATTCACTATTTGCAGGCAATTAATATTAAGGTTGATTCTTCCGAAAATGTGGATCAGACAATTTCCAATGTGAACTTGGTTTTAAATCAACAGCACCACATTTTGCCGGGTACGGACGCGGATTTTACGGTTCGCAATATTGCCGATGCAATTAGTATTTTAAGCACCATTACCAACGCTTTAACGCTTTTTTTAACGGCCATGGCCGCAATTTCTTTGGTGGTGGGAGGCATAGGAATTTTAAATATTATGCTGGCCACAGTGGGCGAGCGCACCAGAGAGATTGGCCTCCGCAAAGCCATTGGCGCGACAAGAAATGCGATACTTAAACAATTTTTATTTGAAGCGGCCACGGTTACAGGTCTTGGCGGAGTTATCGGGATTGTGGTGGGAATAATTATTTCCTATTTAGTCTCATTGCTAATGCACTATTTGGGTTATGATTGGGCCTTTGTGGTTTCCGTAACTTCGGTAGTTTTGGCTGTTGGTGTTTCGGTGTTAACCGGAGTTATCTTTGGTCTTTATCCGGCTTTTAAAGCGGCGAAACTAAATCCTATCGACGCGCTTCGTTATGAATAATAATAGATACCAATATACCAATGGAACGAATGAAACGAACTAATACTAATGTATTATTCCAAAAGTTGGTTGTCAACTATTAGTTAATTTCGTTAATATTAGTTTATTTGTATATTAGTATCGCGTATTAGTACACTCTATGTTTAACGCATTCAAACAATCCGTAAAAGCATTGTCCGCCAATCCGGCTCGAACGGTCTTAACGACCTTGGGGATTGTTATTGGTATTTCCACCGTAATTTTGGTTTTGTCCGCCGGCGAGGGATTCCGCAGCCTAATTAATGCCCAGGTAGGAGCCTTAGGTTCCAATACGCTGTTTATTCAGACCAAAATTCCGCCAACCACAAAAAACAGGGCAGCTAATTCGTCCCAGGCTTCCGGATCTTTTTCCGGAGTGACCATTACCACTTTAAAACAGCGCGACTTGGATGATGTGAAAAAACTTTCCAACGTGGTAAACGATTACGGCATGGTTACAGGTATGGCTGTGGCAAGTTATCGAAATAATGAGAAAAGCGTAATTTATTACGGTTCTTCCGCTGCCCGTTTTCAAATCGACCAACATACTTTAAAGGAAGGGCGTTTTTATACTCAAGCGGAAGATACCGGAGCGGATCAGGTGATGATTTTGGGCAGCAATTTGGCAACCGATTTGTTCGTTCAAGATGACCCGGTGGGAAAATTAATCAGGTTGGGAAATTTGAATTTTCAGATTATAGGTGTTTATAATTCACAGGGTTTTGCCGGAGGCGGAACAGCCGACGACAGCGCTTATATACCGCTGGCCACGGCGCAGAAAAAAATGCTCGGCATAGACCATTTAACCATTGCCGTAATTCAAATGCAAAATACCAATTTGGGAGATTCAACAGCCGCGGCCATAACATCTTTGCTTGAGCGGAATCACAATATTACCGATCCGGCAAAGGATGATTTTTCCGTTCAAACACAGGCTCAGGCCCTTGATACTTTTAACACAATTTTTAACGGTATTACTATTTTGCTGATTGCAATTGCCGCTATTTCTTTGGTGGTCGGCGGGGTGGGTATTATGAATATAATGTATGTTGTGGTAACCGAGCGCACCGCGGAAATTGGGCTAAAAAAGGCTTTGGGTGCAAAAAACTCCGACGTTTTAAGCGAATTTTTGGTGGAGTCAATCTTGGTAACCATTATTGGGGGCGTTATCGGCATAGTACTAGGCAGTCTACTTGGCTGGCTGGTGGCATTTATTGCCACCTCAAGCGGCCTGGAGTGGGCTTTTTCCGTGCCTCTTTACGCGATTGCCTTGGCTTTTGGTGTATCTGCGGCAATTGGCATAGGTTTTGGGGTTTTGCCCGCCCGGAGTGCGGCAAAAATGGACCCGATAGAGGCGCTAAGATATGAATAGTAATTTTGTTTTGTGTAAAATTATTTAAGGTGTATAATTAAGGAGTGGCTTAAAGCGCATAAAAATTATGAAAATAAAATTTATTAAGCGTTCCGAGATGAAACCGGTTGAAACAGGCAGCCATATTGTTATTACCTATTCTTTGTTTGAAATATTTTTAGGGATTCTATTGCTGTTGAGCAATATTGCTGTTATTTATATTTTGGTTAATTATACGATTAAATAAATATTTAAAATGGCCAAGACAAAAAATATTTTTTTTAAACTTCGTAAGAAATCGAGCATAAACAGAAAGGCTTTAGGTTTTACACTCATAGAATTATTGGTGGTAATTTCCATTATCGCGCTTTTGGCTTCCGTGGTTTTGGTGGCCTTAAGCGGAGCCAGGGCCAAATCCAGGGATGCCAGAAGAGTTGCGGATATAAACCAGTTTGCCAAAGCCATGGAACTTTATTTTAGCGATTATAATACATATCCAACTGTCCAAGGTGCAATTTTCGGATTTACAGCAGACCCTGTTATTGGGCAGCCGCCGTTAGTCCCCACGTATTTATCATCGTTACCAAATCCGCCCACGCCAAAAGATGGTACCTGCAACGCTGCCGTTAATACTCCTGGGAGCAACGACTATTATATTTATCAAACAACACAATCCGTTACAAGTACTTATTACGTAACTTTTTGTCTGGGCGATAAAACCGGAGCCCTTTCCGCCGGCCCTCATACGTTAACTCAGGGCGGAATTCAATAAAAAATTTTTAAAAATCTCCTGCCAATAAATTCGGCAGGAGATTTTTTTCATCTAATAAATTGAAGTAATCAAGATTATCGTCATCATCGTCGGCAAGTAAACGTTGATAATTACAATTCTGAATAAAATAATGAATTTCTTTTTTTGAGACTTTATTAGCGACGTAGAGCGAGACCGGCCACTTTAGCCTGGGCGAGCCGAGCCTGCCTGCCGGCAGGGAGCTAATATAGGTTCTAATACCGCAGCTTTGCCGTGTAATTATAGGTTTCTCTTCTTAAATGCCTCGGAGTTCTGCTCCGATGAACCTTTATTTTTTATTTCAAAAAATTACTTAAAGGTTTTTTTCTTCCAAACTTTTTTAGGCTTAGGGGGATTTGCCAACCAGGCTTTGTAAGCCTCGTCCAATTGTTGTTGGTTTTCGGGTTTAATGTTCATGACAAAAGTACAGTCCGGGAAGCGGGTACAGGCAAAAAAAGCTTTGCCCCGGCCGCGAGATTTTTTTTCTACAATATCGCCAATCAGCCTTGCTGATTGCCCCGAGCGAACTTCGGAGTCAGCCGAAGGAGTCGAGGGGCGGGTTTCTTCGTTAGGGGTTCGACTTCGCTCACCCTCTTGCCTCGCAAGACAATTTGGGCATTTAAACCCGGTCTTATTCCAAATTTTACTGATGCCTTTACACTTGGGGTAATCCGAACATCCCAGAAAAAAACCAAACCGCCCGCGCTTAACGTTCATGGACTTGCCGCAAATAGGGCAGCGTTCGTCTTTGGTTTTTTCTTCCAGTTCTTTAATTTTGGCGGCTTCTTCCGGCATCGGCAAAGTAATTTTACTGCCTTCTTCCGGACAGGCCAAGAATTTGCCCATGCGTCCGTATTTAATCAACATCATTTTACCGCAGTGCGGGCAGGGGGTGGTGGAAATTTCTATCTGTTTTTGAACGCTTTCTTCCTTTTCAATAAGGTGTTTTTTAAAAGGGCCGTAAAATTCCTGCATTACTTCCACCCACTTGATTTTGCCTTCGGCGATAAGGTCAAACTCTTCTTCAATGTGCGAGGTAAAATTAATATCCACAATTTCCGGGAAATTTTCCACCAGCATATCGTTGACCATAAAGCCCTCTTCCGTGGGGGAATATTTTTTGTCTAGCTTATTGACGTAGCCTCTGTCCTGAATGGTGGAAAGGGTGGGCGCGTAAGTGGAAGGGCGACCCACGCCATGAGCCTCCAAGGCTTTAATTAGGGTAGCGTCACTATAGCGAGCCGGCGGTTCGGTAAAGTGCTGCAGGGGCAGAAGTTCGTGGAGCTTTAATATTTCCTCCAGGCTTAATTCCGGCAATACGCCCTCAATTTCGTCTTCGGCTTTTTCATCCTGTCCCTCGGTATAAGCTCTTATGAATCCGTCAAATTTAATCACTTGTCCGTTGGCCCTAAAAGTGTAACTTGTCACTTGTAACTTGTCACTTGTAACTGCTATATCCACCGCGGTTTGTTCAAGTATTGCCGGGGCCATTTGGCAGGCAATGGTTCTTTTCCAAATAAGGTCGTAAATTTTTTGCTGGCCTTTATCCAAAAATGTTTCAACGTCTGCCGGCTTCCTCAGTACGTCGGTTGGCCTAATGGCTTCGTGCGCTTCTTGCGCGCCTTTGCTTTTGTTGGTAAACATGCGCGGCTGCTTAAGCGCATAATTTTGGCCAAACTCTGTTGTCACCACTTGTTTAATTGCAATAAGCGCGCTCTGGGCCAGGTTCAAACTGTCCGTACGCATGTAGGTAATTAATCCTTGGTGGCCTTCGTCGCCTAATTTTACTCCCTCGTACAACTGTTGAGCAATTACCATGGTTTGTTTTGCGGACATGCCGAATTTGCGTGCGGCTTCCTGCTGCAGGGTGGAGGTGGTAAAAGGAGCAGAAGGGTTTCTTTTGACTTCCTTGGTGCTAATTTCCTTAATTTGATAAGCTGCTCCGTTTAAATCGGCAGTGATTTTTTTGGCATCGGCTTCGGAGTTTATTTCCATTTTGCCAACGGTTTTGTCGCCGATTTTATTCAGTTTGGCAATAAAGGTTTTGTCCGAATCTTTTTTGGAAAGCTTGGCTTCCACGCTCCAGTATTCCTGTGTTATGAATTTTTGAATTTCCCGTTC
>CAIWKW010000214.1 GCA_903913365.1 Candidatus Doudnabacteria bacterium
CAACCAGTTTTTGCTGTTCTTCTTTGGATTTGGCCAAAATTTCTTCTTTAACTTTATTGGCTTCAACCTGCGCTTCGGTTATAACCGCTCCGGCTTCCTGCCTGGCTTTGGACATTTCCGCTTGTTTCCATACTGCAAACTCCTGTTTTTCCTTTTCGGTATTGTTTGCGTCTTTCATTGCCTGTTCAATTTTGGCAGTGCGTTCTTCCAGTTTTTTGGTCACCGGAGTAAACACCCATTTCCAAAGAACAAAAAGTACTATGGCAAAATTAAGCAGGTTCGCAAGAAATTTCATCCAGTCAACACCGAACGTCCCGGCAATGCTGGTGTCTGTTGCGGTTGCCGCTTCTTCCGCCGCGTGGGCAATTGGAATTAAATAGTGAATTATATTTGGGTCAATCATAGTATATATTTTCTACTAAATACTAAAATTACGAAATACGAAATCTGATGTTTTAGTATTTAGCTCCTTTCGTATTTAGTAGAAGTTCATTAAGTTGTTAATCTAAGGACAGGAAACGTCCCGCCCAAAGATCAAAAACTATTTTAAAGTAAAGGTAACCACCAAAGCGTAAATGGCGATAGCTTCGGCAAAGGCCATACCAAGAAGCATTGGGACGAATAATTTGTCTCCGCTTTCCGGGTTTCTGCCGATAGATTCCATGGCTTTGGAAGCGATTTTGCCGATGGCATAAGCCGGAAGCATGCCGCCTAAAGCGATGGTTAAGGCTTTGGCCAAGTTTAACACTGAGCTTGAGTCCATATTTTTTCCTTTGTTTATCTTAAGTCGATCGGTTATTTTTGTTGTTTAACGTCGCTTTTGATAAACAGATTAATTATTTGGGATCGATTTTTTAAATCCGGATCCGTGAATAGCTACATGACATTGTTTGTAATTATTCACGGGCTCGCATTTCAAAGGTCACCTTTGAAGCTTTTACATAGTGGGCGTTTCGTCTCCCACAGCTTCCACATGTGCTGTCTCGTCATGGCTGTGAACTTCCGTTGTGGCAATGGTTAAATAAACCAAAGTCAAAATGGAAAAGACCATGGCTTGAATAACGCCAACCAAAAGTTCCAGGGCCATAAAAGGCAAAGGAATTAAATACGCGCCGTAGCCGGAAATAAGGGAGCCAATAACCGTAAGCAGCACTTCACCGGCAAAAATATTGCCAAATAACCTGAGTGAAAGAGAAACAATTTTGGCCACTTCGGAAATAATTTCAAGCAGTCCGACAAAAAATTCAATAAAAGCCACCATTATGTTCATTGGCTTGCCGGATCTTATGGCATGCCAAATATCGCCAAACTTGATGAATTTGTTGGCGTATTTAAAGAAGCCTATGGTTATAATTCCTACAAAATGGGACAACACAACCGCGAAAACAGCCATGGCCAGCGTGAGGTTGAGGTCGGTATTAGCCGGGCGAAGCAAAGGAATCAGCTCCCCGCCTCTAAAAAAGCCAATACTGCCTGTGCCGGGCAAAAGCCCCATCCAGTTGGAAATTAGTATAAAGAAAAATATTCCGCCGACAATAGGCAGGAACCTTAAGGTTTTCTTTCTATCGTGGGTAACGGCGTCAATTTGGGCAAGCAATATTTCCAAAATGCTTTCAAAAAAATTAACCAGTCCTTTTGGGGCTTTATCGTTTATATAATACTTTTTAATACCCAGGTTTAAAAAGAAAGCAAATATGACAAAAAACAACAGGGCCAAGAAAGCGTTAACCATGGAATTGGTTACCGGAAAACTGCCAATATGGAATAATAGTTCTGCTGCCAATGGAGGTAAAGAAAGCATTTTAACAAATTCTTTATTTAATCTTTAACATTTTTTTATAATCGTTGATTCGTTTGGAAATAGCCACTATTGTTATGGCCAAACCCGCAAAAATTCCTATTATCACAAAAAAATTGTGATGAAATTTATTGTCCAGCCACTGCCCAGCTAAAACCCCTGCAATTAAAGGTCCGCCAATTAAAAAGGCAAACTCTATTCCTGCTTCGAGCATCAGCATTCCCATTAGCTTTTGCTCGGGGTTTTTTGAGGGTTTGTCAGTTTTTTTTTCCTCAGGAATAATTTCCATTGAACGCGTTTAATTTATCTTAATTTAGGCATTTTGTCAAGACTGGCTTAATTGCACGGCCTTGACAAATCTGAAATTTTCTTCACATAATTGCTATTTTTAATCTACCAGTTTGATTTTGGTCCGAGCCTGGGCATTTTTGGAGGTTTTGTCCAGTTGCTGAAAAAAGATTTTTTCAAATACATATAATTCTGCCTGTGGATTCTGGCCAGCAGGGCATCTATCATAAGCGGGCCGTAAAAACAGCGTTCGTTATCGGTAAGTTTTAAAAATTCGTCAAAAGTTTTGTATATTACTTCAATTTTTTCCCCCGGATCAAGCTTTTGCAGTCCAACTTTTTTGCAGTCCTGAGCAATAAAAAAATAAACTTTTTGGGAAACTTTTCCGCTGGGGCTGTAGGTCCGCCATAGCCTTATGCTGTTTGACTTTAACCCCGTTTCTTCCAGAAGCTCCCTTATGGCCGCGTTTTTTGGGCTTTCCCCCGGTTTATCCATCCTTCCGCTCGGTAAATCATAAAACCAATCCGTTCCCGGCTGTTTTTGCTTAACAGTTGCTATCTTGCCTTCGACTATCGGGATAATTACCACGGTATTTTGTCTCACAGCCCTCTCAAAAGTCTCAAAGCTTCCGTCAAACATTTTTTGCGGCCATTGGTAAACGTCAAAGATTATTCCTTTAAAAACTTTTTTTGCGTGTTTAGGTATGGGCATAAACTGTTTTGGCTTTTCACTCAGCCTTAGTCATAATTATTGAGTTATAGTCTAAGACTTTTTCATTAAACAAAGATTTTTGCAAAAATGTGGCTATCATATTGTTGTATCTTGCCTGTGGTAATAAACGCAGCAGATAACCAATCTCATAAATTGGCCTGGCTAATTTTGCTAAAAATCCGTATTTAACAGCCCCTGGTAAAATTTTATCAAACAGATTTTCGGTTTTAATGTCCCTAAAGCCTGTTAAATTAGCCTGTTTAATCCAATAATCAAAAGTGTGTGGGTTTGGGATAGACCAAGCAGTGCAAAATTTATCTAATTTTTTTCGAACGCCCGAGGTATAATTATTTAGTGGTTTTGTTAAGTATGCGTCAAGTAACAATAACTGTCCGCCAGGTTTTAGAACCCTGTACATTTCTTTTAGATAACGTTCCGGCGGGTTAGCGTAGTCCGCGCTTTCCACGGAATAAATTTTACTAAAAGTGTTGTCGGCAAAATTGGTACGTTGATAATCTTGCTGACTGAATTGAACTAATTCTTCAACGCCAAATTTTGCCGCATTCAAATTTGCCTGACTGACTTGGAATTTAGAAATAGTTATTGCCTCAATACGAAGTCCGTATTTTTTGGCTAATGGAATTGCTGTTC
>CAIWKW010000215.1 GCA_903913365.1 Candidatus Doudnabacteria bacterium
TCTTTACTAAAAAATTTACAATCACAAGGGTTTGAAATTATTATCATTACAAATCAGCGCGGTATTGCCAGAGGATTGCTAACGGAAGAAGCTCTAGCGGAAATTCATAATTATATGCTTGCGCAGATGGGGAAAAACCAAATCGAAATCCTTGATATTTTTTATTGCCCTCATGAGAAAAATGTTTGTGATTGCCGGAAGCCCCAGCCTGGTTTATTGAAACAAGCTCAGAACAAATATAAAATCAGCTTAGAAAATTCAATATTAATTTCCGACAGTAAGGAAGATGTGAAAATGGGAAGAGATTTTGGTATCAGAAAAAACGTTTTAATTCAAGTTGACAGGCCGGAAACGTATGAATAAAAAAATTAAAATAGCATTTGTCAAATATAATGGTTTATCTACCGGAGGCTCGGAAAAGCTTTTACAAATAATAGCGGCAAATTTGCCAAAGAACGAATTTGAGGTTGACTATTATTATTGCGGGCCGGCTGTATTAATTGGAGAACCTTTATCAGATAGTTTAAATACAGATGCTTACCGCGTTGAGTATATGCAGAACAGCGGTGTAAATTTGATAAAATTTAATGTTGGAGCTGTAGACCATCGTAAATATACTCTTCCTTGGGTTAATACGGATTTTTGGCTATATTTTGATGAAGGCGATTATGATATTATTCAAACTTGCAGAGCCGGGCACAAAGAATATCCTTTTAATAAAATACGCCATGCCCCAATTGTCGACATAATTGCGTTGTCCTCCGGGTCTGATAATCAATATAATATTGCCAGGGTTATGCATATTTGTCAGTGGAGTGCTGATCGCTGGGTTAAACGCGGAGGCGACAAGAATCGGGTGGCTTTAATATCGCTACCAATTGACATAAAAGATAAAATCTACCCAACCTTGAGGCAGGAATTAGGCTTAAAGGGAAAGTTTGTTTACGGATTTCACCAGAGGTCTGATAATAATATTTTTTCTCCAATTCCTCTTTTAGCTTACAAACAAATTGAAAATGAGAATACTGCGTTTGTGCTTTTAGGCGGAGGAGATACGTATAAAAAGCAAGCTAAAGACTTGAATATTAAAAATATTAATTTTTTACCAGCCACCGGAGACCAGGAAGCAATTTGTGTTTTTTTAAACACGTTAAATGTTTTTGCCCATGGGCGCAAAGATGGGGAAGTGAATTCTCAGGCAATGGCCGAAGCTATGTATTTTGGTTTGCCTATCGTCAGCCATTTATCTGAATATAATAACGGACATGTAGAATGTATTGGAGATGCAGGGGCAGTACTAAAAACAGTTTCCGAATATGCACAAGAGCTTTTAAAACTGCAGAATAATAACGAGTACTATTCTTTTCGCAGCAGGAACTCGAAGAAAAGATTTTTGGAAAAATATGAGCTCGGCGGACAAATTAAAAATATTACGGGAATTTATCGTGACGTATACAATAATCCTTTTCCCCATAAATTTTTTAGGATTCTGTCCAAATTACATTACACTCAAAATATTAGAATTTTGTGCGTGAAAATGTACTTATTTTTTAAGTATTATTTACACATAGATCTGCTTAAAATAATTAAAAGCCCTAATGATTAACATTATTTCCCAAAGCTATTGCCGACATGCTATATCCGGGCCGAAAAAAGTGGTAGGCAATTTAATTAAAGGGCTCGACCTTATTGGCTACCCATATGTAATTAACCGCCGTTTGGACGCATGCGCCAGGCTTTGGATACATGACGATACTGAGGCTTTAAGAGAAGTAGCAAAACTTCCCTCAGAAATTAAAGTCATAGTGGGTCCAAATTTATACGTTGCCCCCAGATACGTACCGGCAGACTTAAATTTGTCGCGGGTAGTTTATTTACACCCTTCAGCATGGGCAGCGGATTTTTGGAAAACTTTTGGCTTTAAAGCGGCGCCTCTCTATCCCTGGCCCACCGGCGTTGATACTTATGAATTTATCCCAAGCAACATACAAAAAGAATTTATTTTGATATACTTTAAACAGCGTTCAGAAAGTGAATTGGAATTTGTAAAACAGGAGCTGCAGAAGAGAAATCTTAAATATAAAATAATTGTTTATCCTAAATATTCCGAAAATGAATACAAAGAGCTGTTAAAAAAAACGCGCTATATTGTTTGGTTAGGCAGGCAGGAAAGTCAGGGAATAGCTTTGGAAGAGGCTTTGTCTTGCAACTCTCCAATAGTGGTGTGTGACGTGGAAAGAATGGGCCACTGGACGGCAAATAAAAGGGAAACAA
>CAIWKW010000216.1 GCA_903913365.1 Candidatus Doudnabacteria bacterium
ACAAACTCCATATATGCCCTCAATGTAATTATTTAACTTCCCATTTCCTGAACCTCTGTAAGCCAAAAACTCCAAATCCCAATTAGATAAATTTTCCCTCCACCATTCCTGATTAAAAATGCACCAAAATGGCTGCTGTACATTTTTATCATAAGGCTCACTAAACAATAAAACCGAGCCAGCCGGCGCATTATTAATAAAAGCAAGGGTATTTTTTACATGAAATTCCTTAATATGGCAAAAAACCGCGGCAGTAGTGACAAAGTATGGTGTTTGCGGGTTAAGCAATTTCAATGTTTCCAACATATCGCCATTTATATATTCAATATTAGAAAATTCTTTGTTGTATACTTTCGCGTATTCAGTAGCGAGAACCGAGGGCTCAATACCAACAGCTTTTTTAAAAATCGGGGCGGTATGTTTAAATAGCCAACCCGCACCACACCCGATATCAATATGCAAATCTCTGACCTCCGGATTTTCCATTACAGCTCTTTTAAATCCATGAGTCTCGAAAAACTTCAAATTTTCCAAAATAGCCAACTGGTCCAAGGCCTTTTGCAGGCCCAATGCTTGGTACCCCTGTTCGTGGCGTAAATAGCTACCTAAATCTTTTTCCATAACTTTAAAATATTATTTTCTTTATAATTTTTTTCAACCAACCGGGAATAATATTACTTACCAAAAAAATTCCATATTGATTTTTTTGGTAAAGTTTCTGCAGCCAACCTCTTGGATCCGTTTTCCCCTCTCCCCAATTATAATCCCAAATATCCAACCATTTTAGGCGTTCTGTCCCCAGTTCTTCAATATTTTTTTTAACCGTATCATTTCTCCAATCACCATTGAATTTCTTTATAGGGACTTCCGGATAACCGTTGAACCACTCTGCCGGCGCTGGCTCAGTCCTAAGTCCGTGCTCATTTTTTGTTACATAGTATTTATGGTTCAATTTTAATGAAGTTAAAAAATCTGACTTATTTATATGTGCAAATTCCAAAACTCTGGCCCACCTTTGTTTTGAAAGCATTCGTTCAAAATCTACAAACTGATAATGTAAAACTTTAATTTCTTCAATTTTTAGCGCTTTCCCAAGCATTGGCTCAGGTATTCTTGACAGATGGGCAAACCCAGGCTGAAAATTAGCCTTACGATCATCAATAAAAGCAAACGGCATATAACTTTTGGCCCACATTGAGCCGTCGCTTCTGAATAAGGACTCGCTTCTCCATAACTGTATCCACTGAAACAAAAATCCAGTACCGGGAGCGCGATTCTCCACCAAACGATCATAACTCTCACTTTTCAAAATATTTGATGAAAAAATTTCGTCAGCGGCTAAATTTGCTATAAAATTGCAGCCATCGAAGCTCCTGGCCGCATCAAGCAGCAGTTGCCTTCTTAGTCCTTCGTTATAACCTTTGGATTCATTTTTTATACAAATTACTTTTTTAAATTTTTTACAAATCTCCAAAGTTTTATCCGTAGAATTCTGATCAGCGATAATTATATGATCAGCCCATAAAGAGCCGCAGGCCAAACTTTTTTCCAAAATCCATTCTTCATTTTTTACTGGCATTACCAAAATTTTTTTCATACAACCAACTACTTTAATTTCAATTTTTGTAATAACTTTATTAGATAAAATGACGCCCGGCTTCCAAGAAACACTGATAAAATTCCAAAGGATCCTTTTCTGCCCAAATAGAAGAACTTAATTAAAGATTGTCTTTCCCCTTCTTTCAAAAATTTAAACCAACCAGGCCGCTTATCTTTAAATAATGTTCTGTAAGTAAGCAAGAGGTTATTTGTAGAGCTGGTATAAAATATTTTTCTATCTTCCGCTGATAATTCTTTTGGCAGTTTTCCTCGATAATATTCAAACAATTTAAATGCCTGCCGCCAGTCTAAATCTTTGCCCCTCATATCTTTTTTGCCGTGGCGCCTGGAATAAAATAAAGGCTCATTTAACACCAAGCAAGACCTGCTACCGATTAAGTCTACCAAAAATGGCCTATCACAGGCAATAGACAAACCGGCCAAATCCGGCTGCTTGGCTGTTTTTAATGTACTAGCCCGATAAACAACGGACGCTAGCATGAAAGGATTGCCTTTTAGCAAAAATCTGACAAAATCAACGGAGGAGAGTTCAACAGCTCCTATATCCAAGGCCTTTTGGTTCATTAATTCTTGTATCTCTTTCTGCCGGTCAAAAAAAATGCAGTTACTGCCTGCAAACACGCTTTGAGAGTGCGTATCCAGCGCGGAAATAGCCGCTTCCAAATACTGGATATGCAATAAATCATCCTCGTGCATAGACATAATATATTCGCTCTGAACGGAATAAAAAATGGTATAAAAAATGTTTCGGATAGCGCCTAAATTTTTTTCATTTCGCCTGTATTCAATCTGTAAATCCGAAAACTCCCTTACCAGACCTTGATAGTCTTGGCTTCCGCCGTCATCTATTAATACAACCAAAAAGTCGCGGAAAGTTTGCTCTCGTAAATTTTGCAAACATTGCCTGCAAAGCTCCAGCTGATTATAAACCGGTATTACTATAGTTAATTTTTTCATACTCCCAAAAATTTTTCTTTGATTTTTAAAAGAAACCCGGAAAAGATATCTCTATCTTCGATCTCCATAAACCCGAATGTCCAATAAAACGCCAAATATAAAAATACGCTAAGCGGCCCCAGAATAATCAGGCTCCACAAAGTGGTGGTTACCGCCAAAAGAATGTATTTGGCAATTACATAAAAAACTGCCGCGGTAATTAAATTTTTTACGGCCAATTTTAAGTAAAATGCCCCAATGTCTTTTAAGCCCAAAAACTTTTTCTCTGCCCAATAAAAAATAAGAACCACCGGCAGCACTCCTCCCAAATATGCCCAGGCCGCCCCAACAATTCCATAGCGCGGGACAAAAATTATCAACAATATTAAATTTACAAGTGCGAGGCCAGTAGAGACAAAAGTTAAAAACCTCACTTTCCCCAAACCCAGAAGCACATGGGTTAGAGGCGTGTAAATTCCCAAGAAAAAATAGGTAGCTGCCAAAATTTTCAAAATTAAATTTCCTTTGTCGGCAAAATCCGTTCCCATCCAAAATTTTAAAATTGGATAGCTAAAAACCATTATTGCCAAGGAAAA
>CAIWKW010000217.1 GCA_903913365.1 Candidatus Doudnabacteria bacterium
GCGCACGGCTTTATAATAAATCCAGATTGTTGGCAATAAAAGTTTAATTTGCTTATATTAACGAAAGGAGTCATATGGCTACAGACGATGAAATAAAAGATGCCGATGGCAAAGCAAAAAAAACCAAGGACGAGGCCGGGAAATCGGAAGAAAATAATAAAGAAGCCCAAGAAAACGCCCCAGATGAGCATCATCTGGCTGCCGAAAAAGAAGAGGAAAAAGCGGAAGAGTTAGAATAACTAAGATTATCTAATAATTAAATTACTACTTATGGGAATAATTCTTTGGATAGTTTTTGGAGCAATTGCCGGTTTTATTGCTTCCAATATTATGGGAAAAGGCGAAGGCCTGCTTTGGGATATTATTTTAGGCATAGTCGGGGCAATTGTCGGCGGCTTTATTATGAACGCTTTGGGTTATGCGGGCGTAACCGGCTTTAATTTGTACAGCACCATTGTTGCCGTAATCGGAGCAATAATTGTTATTTACATTGGCAGGCTTCTTAGACAAAGACCTCAAAATTAATTTACAACAAACAAGAACTATATGGACAATCAACAAGAAAGAACCAGCGGAGTAAAAAGAGTTTCTATTCGCATGGCAGTAGGCGTTATCGTCTTGATAATAGCCGCTTGGGCAATTTATGCGTATAACCATCAAAGCCCGGCAGTTGTGCAGCCTGCCCAGCAGGATAACCAAACTGTTGTACCCGCATCAACTTCTACCCCCGCATCCACTTCTACCCCTACCGGGACCACCGGATCTAAAAATCTTACTTATGGCGAAGCCATAAAAGCCTACCCGGAACGTTTTCAATTTAGTCAGTGTCACGGCAGTCCATCCACAATGGCCGTTAAAAAAGGCACTCCGGTTATGTTAGACAACCGCGATGCCGCTACCCACACCATTAAAGCCGCCAGCGAAACTTTTAAATTGGCCGGCTACGGTTTTGCGGTATTTTATCCGCAAGTTTTGGGCAACGTTGCAGTTACCTGTGACGGCGCCAACCGGGTTATGCTTAATGTACAAAAATAGCTAGGCGGGTCTCACTGAAAGATTAATTAAATTTTATGAACAAGAACGGCGCCATTTCACTGGCCAGAGAATTATTTAAAATTAGAATCAGCTCTTCCAAAGAAGGCTCCGCCCAAGATGACGGTGTGCATAAAATGGAAGTAAACGGAATTACCTCTTATAACCCGGCTGTAATTGAAAAGTGGTATATGGAAGCACTTAAAACAGCGGAAATAATTATTCTTCTTGAGGATAAATATTTAAACGCCGCGGATGTTTAACCGGCAGCGGCAAATCAGTTAAAGTTAACCCTTAGAGATAAAAAAACCTGTGCCATAAAGGCGCAGGTTTTTTTGTTTGCCAAAACCGGAGGGAAACAAAAAATTTTTTACAAAGATATATTGCATATGGCTTGCCGGATATCCACAACAACAATTTGACACCATAAAATAACTATAGTATCATTCAACCATATGGTTGAACATATCCTAAATTTAGATTCCGTTTTTGCCTCCTTGAGTGATTCAACCCGCCGCGACATTCTCAGACGGGTGGCCGAAAAACAGCTGTCCGTAAGCGAAGTGGCCAAACCCTATAAATTAGGTTTTGCGGCAATTTCAAAACATTTAAAAGTTCTGGAAAAAGCCAGGCTGATAATTAAACATCGCCAGGGAAAAGAACATATAATCCAGCTCTCCCCCGCAGCGGTAAAAAATGCCGCGGATTATTTAATTCACTATCAAACAATTTGGGACCGGCGCTTTGATGCGCTGGAAATGCTGTTAATACACCTGCCGGCGGAAGAAAAAACCGGCTGGCCAAAAACAATTAAAGCCCCGCGTAAAACGCTTTAAGATTTTACCGGGCAGCGGAGAAAATTATGACCAAAGAGAACAGCGAGACTGTCGGCAAAAAAAACGAGCTTGTAATAGAGCGTATTTTTAACGCGCCCGTAGAGGCGATTTGGAAGGCTTGGTCCGAACCCGAAACCATGATGAAATGGTGGGGACCGAATAATTTTACGATGCCGGTCTGTAAAATAGATTTTCGGGTTGGCGGAAAATATCTAATTTGCATGCGGGGCTCCCCCGAACCGGGCATGCCGGAGCAGGACGTTTGGGGTGCCGGCACCTACCAAAAGATTATCCCTTTGAAAAAAATTGTCCTGGTGGACAGTTTTGCGGATGAAAAAGGCAATATAGTTCCGGGCTCGCACTACGGCATGCCGGAGAGTTTTCCTATGGAGGCAACTATTTCCATTAGTTTCGAAGCCATGGGGAACGATAAAACCAAAATGACGCTGCATTATCCTTCCACCGAAGGAATTGAAGGCAAAATGCTGGAAGATATGACCCAAGGCTGGGGCCAAAGCTTTGACAAGCTGGCCGCCATGCTTGCGCTTTAATACAAAAATCTCAATTAATCTTTAAAATATGACGAAAACAACATTCACAATAAACAAAGAATCTTTGCAGGTGGTAATGGATAGAGTATATAAGGCTCCGCTAGAGCTTGTATTTATTACCATGACCAATCCAAAATTAATTCCCGAGTGGTGGGGGCCAAAAATCTACACTACCACGGTTGAAAAAGACGAACTAAAACCGGGCGGGGTTTGGCGCTATGTGCAAAAAGATTCGGAAGGAAACAGCTTTGCTTTCCACGGTGAATATATTGAAATTGTTCCTAACAAAAAAATTGTCCGTACTTTTAATTTTGAAGGAATCCCGGGCGACCACGAATTGATAGAGACCACAATTCTTGAAAACCTGGGGGGCGGTAAAACCAAAATAACCAGCACGTCCAAATTCAAAAACGCGGAAGATTTGGAAGGCATGACGGGCTCGGGCATGGAGTCCGGCGCCACCGAAACTTGGGAGCGCTTTGCCTTGCTGGTGGAGAAAAATATCCTTTAAAAATTTATTATTAGCCAAAAACACTATGTCCGAAGAAACATCCAAAAAAAGCCTATGGGCTGGAAGAATAATAAGTTTGCTGGTAATTTTATTTATGCTTTTTGACGGAGTAATTCATATTATGAAAATTCCTGCTGTAACGCAAAGCTTTGTGCAGCTTGGATACTCCTTAAACGTAATTACCCCTTTGGCTGTAATTGAGCTGCTTTGTGTTTTACTCTATGTTATTCCCCGCACTTCAATCTTAGGCGCAATTTTACTTACGGGATATCTGGGCGGAGCAGTGGACAGCAATGTCCGCGCAGGTAATCCTTTGTTTTCCTTTATTTTATTTCCTGTATATATTGGCGTCTTAATGTGGGGAGGCTTATACCTCAGGAGCAAAAGATTGCGCTCCCTTGTACCCATAAAAAGCAAAAATTATCAATTATTAAATTAACGAACGAAAGGCGGTGAAAAAATATGATTATTGTACACGACATTTTTATCTGCAAACCGGGCAATGCTTCCAAAATGGCCAAATTGTTTAAGGAAGTTATGGCCAACGACAAAAGCCTGGTTAACATAATGACCGATATGACCGGGCAATTCAACAAAGTTGTAATGGTTTCCAAACATGAAAACCTGACGGCTTACGAAAAATCTTTTCAGCAGCACATGAAGCCGACACCGGCCATGAAAAAAGCCATGGAAAAA
>CAIWKW010000218.1 GCA_903913365.1 Candidatus Doudnabacteria bacterium
AAAAAGTAATTTCTTTAAAAATAGAATTAGATTCTCTTTTATGTGAAAGTAATGAAATTGCAAAACATGGAAAATCTGGAGTTGTTTTTGATTCTATAAAAGAAAAATCTAAAAAAATAAAAATTGACATAAGTGAAAAAAAGAATGAATTAGAATCGATAGAAACGATATTTAATGATCTTTATTTGCGTTGTCCAAATATTCCGATGAATGGTGGTTTGGGAATAAGAATGATCAGTGGTGGGTAAGCAGAAATAAATCTTCCAAGGCTAACAGATTTTGATTATGTTAAAAGTGTAGTCTGCCGATTTATTGGCCTTGTAAGTAAACCGATAAATCGACAGACTACTCATAAACTTTTATGCAGAGAAAATATCTAATCTTGTTATTATTAGTCGGCTTTGTTTTTATGGCCGGCTTTTTGGTTTATTATAAGAATATTCATTCCGTCGCTCCGCAAAATCAGCAAGTTTTCCATAACTCTTACTTTAGCCAAAGCGATTTTTTTGATCAGGCCTATAAATCAGCCAAGCCGGCGGGGGAGCATAAAGGCGATATAAAAGCCATTTTGGTCAATCACCATTTGCTGGCCGGAAATTTTATTGCGGAAAGTTTTAATTATATTGCCACCGCGGCTCCGGTAACGGTTGTGCTTATTAGTCCGAACCACTTTTCCGCGGGCCAGGGAAATTTTATTATGTCGGCCGGGGTTTGGCATACGCCGTACGGGGACCTGGCGCCGGATTCGGAACTGGTTAAAAAATTATCAGATGCCGGCTTGGCAAGCGTGGAAGAGCCGCCTTTTTCCCAGGAGCACGGAATTTCCGGTATTGTGCCGTTTATTAAAAAATCTTTGCCTAATGCCAAAGTTGTGCCGATTATAGTTAACGACCGGGTTTCGCCCGAGCAGGCGGAAAAAATTGCCCATAGCATCTATTCATTGTTGCCTAATAACTCTTTACTGGTTTTGTCGTTTGATTTTTCCCATTACCTTACCGGCAGAGCTGCAGATTTTCACGACATAAAATCCTTGTCGGCCATTGAAAATTTTGATCTTGACTCCACCACTCGCCTGGACAGCGATTCCCGCCCCGGATTGATTTTTTCTCTGGAGTTGTTAAAAGAGTCCGGCAGTGAAAATTTCAGCTTGCTGGAAAACTCCAATTCCTCAAATTTAACGCACCAGGATATTTTGGAAACTACCAGCTATATTACCGGCTATTTTGCGCCCGGCCCGCCAAAAAATATATCTTCGGATACAATTTTAGCTTTCCCTCCAATAGAGAATTCAACTACAACGATAAGCGGCTTTGACCGCTACGGAAAATCTTTTAGCGTGGAATATTTGGAGAGGCTGTTTACGGGTCAGGATGTAACAATGGCGACAGTAATCAGTGAATCAACAAATCAATTTAATCAAATATTAAAAAGGTTTGGCTTTACCGATATTAGCTCCGCCAGCCAGAGTACTCGGGCCGGTAATTTAAAAGTCAGCAGCTTGGTTCTTCCGACATCGGCCTCTCTGATTCAAAAGCAGACGGCGGCGCACGCGGAAATAGATAAAGGTTTTGACGTTGTAGTGGAAAACGGTAAATATAATTTACCGATAGAAATCTATAAAAACAAAGTAATTATTTATGGCCAAGGCATTGGGCTTACCGACGAATCTTTAAAAAACGGCAGCATAAGCGTGGCTTACGGCATTGCTTTGGCTGGTAATAGCCTAAAATTGGTAATTTTGCCTTTTGCGGCAGAGGCCGTCAAATATAAATTGCTGATTAACAAGCAGAATGATACAATATTGTCAGAACTGGCAGAGGCGTCAAGTCCTGCCTTAAGCTCTCAAATTAAACAAGGAATTATTAATATTAGTTATTTAAAATAAATGGAAAACTCAACAGGCCAGGTTCCGGTTTCTCAGTCGGAAAACAATTTGCCGATAAATTCTCAGTTGCCAAAAAAATCCAGAACGCCGATCATCGTAGGAATAATTATTGCCCTGCTTCTCATAGCCGGAAGCGCCTTTGGCTATTGGCAGTATCAGAAAAAGCAAACTGCCCAAAATAGCATTGTGCCGGTAAAAGTCGTAACGTCGCAAAACAATAATCAGCTCCAGCCGGAAGATGCCGGTTATCCTACAACCACTCCGGTAACACAGTCGACCACTACGGCTAATCAGGCCTATGATTTTTGGATAAGCCAAAAATGCGATAGCAGAGGGCCTGCTGTGAAAAGTAAATCGGGTATGGTGGAGTGGCAAAGCCCGCAGCCGTTAAGCAAAGCCTCAATTTTTTATTCAACCACTTCACCGGATAGCCTTTTAAGTTTCGAAAATGATTATCTTGTGGGGCGTTTTACTTCAGGAAAATATTCCGGCGCCGATTTGATGATAGTGATATTAACTTACAACGAACCGGGCCTGCCCGATTGGTACCACGTTGTCAAACAAGGCAATAATTATGTTGTTTTATCCAAGTATTCCAATTCCTTGCCTGATCCGGCAACAGACATAGAAGTTATAAGCGGCTTAACCGAAGATAAAGATTTTGATTTACCGGACTTGGATTTACCCGAAAGTTTGCATTTGGCTTCTCCCCAGGCGGATTTTACTTATGCAGGTAATGCCGGTTTTTTTCGAAATCAACAGAACTTTTTTTGCGGCGATAATTATTCTCAGTTATTTACCGATCCCGATGCAGGAATTGTTTATACCGATGCCAAAAGTATTGCGTCTTCAGGCAGCCATTTTGGCGGTTTTTATGTTAAGGCTCCCGACGGCACCCAAGTGGTATATCAATTGAATATTCCAATCACCAATGACAAAAACATTCCTTTTGTGACCTGGAACAGCGGCAAGCAAAATACTTCAACGTACACAGGGCAAAAAGTCGGCGGTTGTGGCGCCACAAATTTTATGTCCATAAGCAATGTTACGCTATCCCAGTTAAAGCCGATTGGCACCGCCTTGCAAGGGGATACGGTCTACGCTTATAAGGACGACCATGCGCAGGAATTGCAGCAACTTTACGACAATATTTATGTGCCGGACGGTCAGAAGAAAGTTATTTACGGCACTTTTATAGCCGCCAACCCAATCTTTTTTTGGCAAGATCCATTTGGTGATTTTGTTGAATTTACCTCCCAGGATTATCAGCCCATGGCCGAGTGCGGCAAGCCGGTAATTTATTTGTACCCGCAAAAAACGGAAAAAATATCCGTACAGATTAGTCCACAGGGAGGAATGACCAAGTCGGAGCCTGCCTACAGCGGCGGCTGGAATGTTATTTCAGATCCATACAGCAACATTACCAATTTGGCCGACAATCAAACCTATCCGTATCTTTTCTGGGAAGGCAGAGGCGGAATATATCAAACTCCGGACAAAGGTTTTGTGGTGGCACAAGCAGATGTCCATCAGTTTTTGATTAATAAATTAGGTTTATTAGGTTTGACCATTAAAGAGTCGGGCGATTTTATGGATTTTTGGGAGCCAAAAATGCAAGGCTCTCCTTATTATTTTGTGACATTTATGGGTAATGATGTTATGGACTTTATTGCTCCGCTGTCAGTTACTCCAAAGCCGGACACGGTTATAAGAATATTAATGGATTTTAAGCCTTTGCAAAATCCTATTTCCGTGCAGGGCTATAACATTCGCACGCCCTTAAGAAAAGGTTTTACCGTGGTGGAGTGGGGCGGGGTATTAAGGTAGTTGAAAGTGACAAGTGACAAGTGACAAGTGACCCTCCTACGCTTAAGCTTCGGAGGGCAAGCAAGTTGAAAGTCCGAAAAGCTCGGCTAAATAAAATAGAGCAATGCAAAGTGAGCAAAGGTGTGAGCAAAGGTGCTCTTTGTAATCATTGAGATTAATCATTTTTTTATGGAAATAAAAAGTCCTGCTTTTTTGAACAATCAATATTTGCCCATAAATTATACTTGCGACGGCGAAGGCGTAAATCCGCCTTTGGAATTTTTGGACGTTCCAAAAGAGGCTAAAAGTTTGGCTTTGGTAATTTCCGATCCCGATGCGCCTGGAGGCACTTGGTATCACTGGGTCATGTGGAATATTTCTCCGGAAACAAAGTCCATAGCGGAAAATTCCATACCTGCCAAAGCCGTGGTGGGACAGGGGAGCGACGGACAAAATCAATACGGTCCGGCCTGCCCGCCGTTTGGCATCCACCATTATATTTTTACCCTTTATGCTTTGGGTGTTAATTTGGACCTGGAGCAGCAGAGTACGATTAAAGAATTCGAAATTGAGGCACAAAGCCATATCTTGTATAAGGCTGAGTTAACCGGCCTTTACGGCAAATTTTAGTTTAAATTTAATGGCCAAGTGAGTAAAAAATTCCGATTTTTCGAACAAAAATGGTATAATTAGTAATATCGAGATTAAACAAAAATTATTTTGGAAACAAAAACTGAGCCAAAAATATGGCTAAAACAGAAGATTTTGAAAGAAAATTTATAAGAGGCCGGTTTGTTAAAAAACAATATGCCGGTTTTACCATAATTGAACTGATCGTCAGTATCGCGATTTTCGCTATTATCGCGACAGCTCTTTTAAATTGCGTTATGCTGGTGAATAAGTCGGTTAAGCTTGCCCGGGAAAAAACAACCCTTTCAAGCCTATCCACATATTATTTGGAGATTGTCAGAAATATGCCTTACAGCCAAGTGGGGACGCTTTTAGGTAATCCTCATGGGTCTTTACCCGATTTACCTGATGCTTTTGTTGCAAACATTGGCGCGTATGCCTATAAGATTTATTATAAAGTGACTTATGTTCATGACGCGGCCGACCCTGGCGCCCCGGGAGACCCTAGCTATAAACAGGTAAAAATGAGCATATTAAATACCAGCAACAATGAGGTGACGGATTTTATGACAACCGTTGTGCCAAAAGGGCTGATAACCGATCCCAATACAGGAGCTTTGCAAATTACGGTGATAAATTCTCAGGGACAGCTTTTTTCCGGAGCCAATGTGCAGATATTGTACCCAACTTCTACGCCCTATACCTATAATTTACCCGATGTTACCAACGGGAGCGGACAGGTAACGGAAATTGGTTTGCCTGCTGCGGTTAATTCTTACAGAATTATCGCAACAGCTCCCGGCTATTCTACCGATTCAACTTATCCCGTTACCGCACAGAATCACAATCCGGTGCACCCGGACGCAACCGTGGCCAACGGAACGGTAACCCAGCTGACATTGGCCATTGATTTGCTTTCAAATTTAACCATAAAAACTTTGGATCAGTTTTGCCAGCCGCTAAGCAATGTAAATGTTAATATTAGCGGCGCAAAGCTTATCGGTACCAGTCCGAACGTTCTAAAATACAATAATAATTATGGCTCCGTAGCCGGTGCTATTGCTTTAAACAATGTTGAGTGGGATACTTATACGCCAATTCTTTTAACAGGGCAGTCTTATATTATTCGCGGAACTTCTCCCATACAAGCCATCTCTGTTTTGCCGGGAACCACCCAAACTTTTACCATGATTTTGGGGCCTAATTCCACCGCAAACAGTTTATTGGTAATAGTTAAAGATGCATCCAGCGGAGCGGCATTGGAGAATGCCACGGTTACTTTGAGCCAGGGCGTGACCACAGTGGCCACCGCATTTACCGGCGGCAGCGTTTGGATGCAAAACGACTGGTTCGGCGGCTCGGCCCAGGTACAATGGAGCTCGTCCACACCAAACAGATATTTCCAGGATAACGGCAATGTTGACACCAGCGTTTCCGGCGCTGTGACCATTAAAAAGCTTGCGGGAAAATACCTGACCGCCACCGGAACTCTTGAATCATCAACTTTTGATACGGGTACAGGTTCGACCAACTATACCATCTTAACTTGGCAACCTCCTTCCCAAAGCGCTTCCACAACCTTGCAGTTTCAGGTTGCCGCCAACAACGACAACACTACCTGGAATTTCGTCGGTCCAGATGGAACCGGAAACACTTATTTTACTACGCCGGGGGTGGATATGGGGAGCATTTTGGACAACAACCGCTATTTTCGATATAAGGTTTTTATGTCCACATCGGATAATACCAAAACCCCGTCGCTCGCTTCCGTGAGTGTAAATTTTGTAACCGGCTGTTTTACTCCCGGACAGGTTATTTTTACCGGTCTGCCGAATAACAATACTTATACTTTAACAGTGTCCATGCCTGGTTATACGACCAAAGTCCTTCCCTCCGGGGTAATAAGCGGAAATATTTCACAGCAGGTATTAATGGCTCCATAACAAGATTTATGATTAAAAATTTAAGATTAAAAATTTCAGAGAGAAAAACCGGATACTTGATGTTTTTAAACAACAAAAATGAGCCTGGGTTTACTCTGATAGAAATTATGGTTGCCGTGTTCGGCTTTTCGCTTATTGCCTGGGGCGTGATTGGCTTGGTCTCCAATGTATTTTTTTCGGCAAACCAGCAGAGCGGACTTTTGAGTGACGCGGATCAGGCCAGAAAATTGGCGTTTCAAATAGCCTATGAAATTCGCGACGCCCAAACCGCTCCAAACGGCGCTTATGTTTTGGACACGGCCGGCGACCAGCAGATTATTTTTTACTCCAACAGCGATGTGGATACCTCAATTGAAAGAATCCGTTATTTCGTACAAAACGGCAAGCTTTGGAAAGGGAATACTGAATATTCCGGCGGCGCCTATAATACCAGTACCGAACAGACTGCTGTGGTTCAGAATAATTTAGCAGCGGGTGCAAATCCAATTTTCTATTATTACGACGGGAGTTTTGTGGGATCTTCAACGCAGAGTTCCCTGATTCAGCCGGTTAACGTTACCCAGGTTAAATTTATTAAAATTGTTTTACCGATTGTTGACAAAGCCGGCGTAAA
This sequence comes from Candidatus Doudnabacteria bacterium, assembly GCA_903913365.1. Taxonomy (GTDB): domain Bacteria; phylum Patescibacteriota; class Doudnabacteria; order UBA920; family UBA920; genus PALSA-1336. The sequence goes on from CAIWKW010000218.1 coordinate 6,878, forward strand.
AAACACCAACACCTACACAATAACGGCCGGTGCGGCAATTAGAAATTTAAAAACTAATTTGGGACAGTAGCAATTGAGTATGTAATGTGTAGCAGAGGTCAAAAAGTTATGGACACAAATACGTTAACAAAACAAAAAGGCAGCATTTTTATTTTCCTGGTGGTGATTATTTTTATTTTCAGCTTGGTTATGCTAGGGCTTATGTCTTATGCGACCATGGAGCTGAGGGTTACCAGAAGTTCCATAAACCGGGAGCAGGCCTTTCAGATTGCCGAAGCCGGGATAAATTATTACGAGTGGCATTTGGCTAATTTTCCCAATGATTTTTGGGACGGTAACGCGAGTACCACATCCGGACCATATGTTCACAATTATCTGGATTCTTCAAATAACCAAATAATTGGAAAATTTAGCCTAACAATTACTCCTCCTCCAACCGGCTCTACCGTAACGACTATTCAATCAAACGGTTATACTTTGGCAGCTCCGGGTACAGACCGTACAATAGTGGTAAGATATGGTATTCCGTCTCTGGCTCAGTACGCCTTTTTAACCAATAGCGATGCCTGGATAGGGGAAAACGAGACAATCAACGGGCAATTTTTTACCAATGGCGGTTTGCGTTTTGACGGTACCGGCAATGCCCCGATTATGTCCGCAAAAAGTACTTACACTTGTCAAAGTTGGTCCGGCAGCCCTTGCCCGGCAAACAAAAACGGAATTTGGGGATCAGCCACGCAGTCCACCAAAAATTTTTGGCAGTATCCTGTGCCAAATACGGATTTTTCCGCCATTACTGCGAACTTGGCCACAATGAAAAGCAGTGCCCAAAGCAGCGGTATTTATTTATTGCCTTCTGGGGGCAGCGGTTATTCATTGGTATTTAAAAGCGACGGTACTGTTGATATCTATAAAGTAACTTCGCTGAAAAGTGATCCTAACGGTAAGGATGTTAATGGCACCGTTCATTCGGAAAATATCGATTGGAGCACCAGGTCATGGCAAAGCAATAAACCTATTCCGGCTAATGGTATAATTTATGTTGAGGATAATACCTGGGTGGAAGGGACGGTAAAAGGAAGAGTAATGGTGGCCGCCGCTGTTCTGCCTCAACCTACCAATCCGCCTGATATTATTATTCAAAATAACATAACATATTTGGCTAAAGACGGGACAAATTCTTTAGGGCTGATTGCCCAAGGCGATTTTTTAATCGGATATACTGCGCCTTCGAATTTGGAGATAGACGGGGCGATAGTTTCCCAAACCGGCAGTGCTCAAATATATGATTTCGGCAGCGTAAAAGACACTATAACAATTTTTGGCGCAGTGGCAAGTTATGGGGTGTGGACTTGGACTTGGGTTGACGGCGGCGGTAATACGATTTCGGGGTATGCCAACACCGTCACGGTGTATGATGCAAATTTATTATATTCTCCTCCTCCAAGTTTTCCTTTATCGAACAGTGGGTATCAACAAATTTCTTGGAATGGGTATTAGCAGCACCGCTTTAG
>CAIWKW010000219.1 GCA_903913365.1 Candidatus Doudnabacteria bacterium
AAATTATTCTAATTAACCTAATTTCTAAATCAGATTTTTACAATTTGACAATCGTTGATTTAAAGGCCATTAGATCAATTAGAATAATTAGGTTAATTGTTTAAAAATTCCGTACGGAATTTTTAAACTGCTCTCCCCTGTCCTTATAATTTTTAAACATTCCGAAAGAAGCGCAGGCCGGACTGAGTAGAACAATATCCCCTGTTTTGGCTATAGTTTTTATTTGGGCAAATATTTCTTCCATACTTTTCGCACTTTCAAAAATCCGGCCCTTAAATTCTCCTGTATTTAAAATACCTTCTTTGATTTTGCTTGCTTCTTGTCCAATTAGAATTAGACTTTTGATATTTGAAGCTTTAATAACGGTTTTGGCCAGCTCGCTGAAATCGGAATTTTTTGATGATCCGCCCAGTATTACAATTTCCGGCTCAAAAAAAGACTTTATTGCGGCAATTGCAGTCTCCGGCGTAGTGGAAAAAGAATCGTTATAAAATTTTATCCCTTGTTTTTCCAAAACAAATTCCAAGCGATGCTCAAGGCCATTAAAGCCGGCAATTGCCGTACGAATAACACTGTTGTCAATTTGTAAAATTTTTCCAACGCTTACAGCAGCACAAACATTCTCCAAATTATGATCACCCTTAAGCTGGAGATCTTTTACCTCAATCAGCTCTTCCAAACCTTGGTTTTCACTGCTTCGCCAAATAATTACTCCGTTTTGGACAAATGACCCTTCTGCCAATTCCTGCTTTCTGCTGAAATATACTTTTTTTCCGTTTCCTTCCAAACCAATTTTTTTTGAATTTTCAAAATCGGCGTTCACTACGGCAAAATCATCCGGCGACTGAAACTTAGTTATGCTTGATTTGGCTTTTACATATTCGTTCTCGTCTTTATGGTAGTCCAAATGTTCGCTGGTTGTCATAAGAACAACTGCAATATGAGGGCTTTGAGTTAAATCTTGAAGCTGAAAACTGGATAGTTCATAAACGATATAGTCATCAGAGTTCAAATTATCGAGTATTTCAAGTGGTTGAACTTTCCCGATGTTGCCAGTAAGATAGACATTTTCAGTGTCATTGCGAGACCCGAGTGCGTCCGAAGGGCGCGGCAATCTTTCGTCCGGAGAAGATTGCTTCGTCGTCGGCAGTACTCCTCCTCGCAATGACAGCGCTAAAATCCCGTATATTAAACTGGATGTTGTTCCCTTTCCTTTCGTTCCTGTAACACCGATAATTTTTGCCGGGCAATGTTCAAAAAACCATTTGGTTTGTGAGGTTAATTGTAAATTGTTAATTGTAAATTGTTTGGGATTCACACCCGGGCTCCTGAAAGCCACATCGAATCCGGCCAGCTCCATAAAGCAATCCGGGCCAAAAATAAAATTTAACCCCAATTTCTTAATTTCCAATTTATCAGTTTCTTCCCATTTTTCCCATGGCTTCTGATCAAACAGCACGGGTTTTATGCCGTGCTTTAAAAGGTAGCCGGCCACAGCCTTGCCTTCCTGGCCGTAACCTAAAACTGCAACTAATTTTCCCTGCAAATCATTAATTTCCATTTGTCTTTATTAGAATTCGTATATATTTTACCATATTTTTAGCCTATATCAAAGTAATTTCTTAGCCGATTAAAAAACAAAAATACCCGCCACACAGCGGGTATTTTATAAATTTCAGATTAAGCTTAGCTTTTTCTTAAAGTACGGCCGGAAAGCTCGGCTGTCATTTTTCCGCCCGCCACTACAGCCCGGCCGTTTACAAAAACGTAATCTATCCCCTGGCTAAATTGGTAAGGGTTTTCATATGTTGCCATGTCTTTAACTTTGTCCGCGTCCAAAATCACCAGGTCGGCGTAGTTGCCGATTTTAATTTCCCCGCGTTTTTTTAAGCCCAATTTTTGGGCCGGGCCGGAAGTCAGTTTTTTTATTATTGATTCAATCCCGTGCTTCTTTTGATCCAAAGCCAAATTCAAATAACGCGTGGCAGTGCCAAAGCATCTGGGGTGCACCAGCTTGTGGCTGTTTTGGTCGCTAAAGCCGGCGCCGTCAGTGCCAATAAAGGATAGTGGATGATGCAGCAATTCATCAACCTGGTTGGTGTCCAAGTTTTTTTCAAAAACCAAAACCTCGCTGCCGCCGTTTTCAATCAAGCTTAAGACTGCCTGTTCCGAAGAAACTTCTAAATTTTTTGCGATTTGGCCAATAGTTTTACCGGTAAAATTAATTTTATTGGCTGTGGACGCAACCATTATAGAAGGGAATTTCACGCCAATATTGTTGAGATAGGCAAGGATTTTGTTTTTTTGCACAGGATCGGCAAAATGCTTAAGCATAATGGTCCGGCCGCCTTCCACTGCCCACTTCGGCAAATAGGAATATAGAGCCTGCCATATTGTGTCGTAGGGGTAAACGTCAAAATGAACATTGGTGCCCTGATGGTAAGCCGTATCTATTAGGCTTACGGCTTCGGAAAATTTATGCCAATTGGCCTCGTTGCGAATTTTTAAATGCGAAATTTTTAAATTTACCTCGGTACTTTTTGCAATATCCAAAGCTTCGTCCAGAGCCTCTATAACTTCCGAACCTTCGCTGCGCAAATGCACGGAAAACAGTCCGGAATATTTTTTGACGATTTTGGCCAATTCAAACAATTCCAGTTCGGAAATTATTATTTCATGGGCGTAAGAAAGTCCGTTGGAAAGCCCGAAGGCTCCGGCATCAAGGCTTTCTTCCAAGGCTTTTTTTAAGGCGTTCAGCTCATTTTTTTCAAGCGATCTGATTTGGTCTCCAACCACGGCACGGCGCAAAGTTGAATAACCCACCAAGCTTGCAACATTGCAGCCGAATTTCTTACCCGACAGTTCCTTCATATACTCGGCAAAAGACTGCCAGTTGATATTGGCCGCTTCCAAATTGTGCCACTTTTGAATTGAGCTTAAAGCATCATGTGACAGAAGCGGCGCCAAACTGGCCCCGCAGTTGCCAAGTAGAATTGTGGTATATCCCTGGGTAACCATGCTGCTAAGGCTCGGGTTGTCAAAAATTTGCCAATAGCTGTCGCTGTGATTTTGCAAATCCACAAAACCCGGGGTTAAAAATTTTCCGGTTGCATCAACTTCGGACCTGGCTCCCGAGTCAATCTTCGGCGCAATGTTAACTATCTGGTCTTCCTGCACGGCCACATCCAAAATTTGCCCGGGATTGCCGGTGCCGTCCACAACGGTTGCGTTTTTTATAATTAAATCGTACATGGCATAGAATTTTTAATTTTTAAGCAAGCGGGGTTTGCCAGTTTATAAATTTTAAATTGACTTGTATCCTACCCTATGAAGTAAACCACTATTCCGATTATGCTGGAAACTGCCGCAATAATCCAAAAACGCATGGTAACTTTTGTTTCGGGCCAGCCAAGTGCCTGAAAGTGGTGGTGGATTGGAGCCGACAGGAAGAGTTTTCGTTTAAAGACTTTTTTCCAGAACAGCTGCAGTAAATACGACACAGCTTCCGCCAAAAAAACAAACCCGATAAGAGGCAGTAAAAAAACCGAATTGGTTAAAAAGGCCACGATGGCCAAAAGCACTCCAAGACCCATGGCTCCCGTGTCTCCCATAAAAAATCTTGCGGGATAAACGTTAAACCATAAAAATGCGAGCAGTGCACCGGAAATTACGCAAATAAACGCAGCCAAATCATTTTTGCCCTGCATAAAGGCAATCAGTCCGTATGCGAAAAAAGAGATCATCAGTATGCCGCCGGCAAGTCCGTCCAGCCCGTCTGTTTCATTAACGGCAAAGCTTGTTCCAATAACCACAAAAATAAAAAATGGAATAAACCAAAAGCCCAAATTAACCAGGTCCAAAAAAGGAATGTATACTTCAGAAATTCCCAGCTTGTAATAAAACCACCAAGCGCCTACAGCTGCCACAATTGCGTATAAAACCAGCTTGAAGCGAAATCTTAAGCCTCTTCCCTTGTGGCCAAGGCCTTTAACATCAAGCCAATCGTCGGCCATGCCCACAATAGATGCTCCAACCAGCGCCCCGAGAGGCAAAAGAGTTTCTTTTCTTGAATAAAAATCAAAATTGCTGAAAAAGGCAATATGCAAAACTCTGTCCAAAAACCAAAAAATTGTCATTAAGATTACCAGCGTACCCCAAACCAAAACCCCTCCCATTGTCGGAGTGCCGGCTTTTGAGATGTGCATTTTGGAAAACAGCGGCGTTGTGCCGTCATTGCGGATTTGCTTGCCCAACTTATACTTGTATAAAAATGACGTTAAAATTGGCGTGGCCGCTAAGGCAAAAATAAAACCTAAGGAGGCTAGGGTGAAAATTTTAGCAAGAACAGAATATTCCATACAGCTATTTTAACATAAATATAACTCAATTCAAAACACCTAAACCAAAACAGTGCCTAAAAAACAGGCCTATTCCAAGCACAACTTATTGATTTAAAGCTCAATTATGGCTATGGTTAATTCCACTTAAAATCCTGGCTCAGCTCATTTTTCAGATTTAGCGTATCAGCCTCCCGGTTTTGGCTATCTAGGACCAAGATAACAACTTCATGCCCAAAAAAGTTAACCTTTGTAGCCATGGCTCCGCCGGACTCGCCGGTAAACCCGGTTTTAATGGCTGAAATATCCGGATGATTTTTAACCAGCTTATTGGTTGCCGTGGTGCGGAACAGTTTGTTGCTTTCGGAATAAAATTGATAATCCGTGCGCCGACCCAAGTCTTTAAAAGTTGCCAAATTTTGCACTTCTGAAATTAAAATTTTTAAATCGTTAGCGGTGGAATAGTTTGTTTGGCTATCAAAGCCGATTGGATTTTGGTAACTGGTATTAGACATACCCAAAATTTTTGCCTGCTCATTCATTAGCCCGACAAAATTTTTACCGGTTAGCTGGCTAACGTAATCAGCCAAGGCCAAAGCGGCATCATTGCAGGAGCCAATTAACATTGAATTAAAGATATCCAGAATTTTAATTCTATCGCCCAAGCTAAATCCCAAAACCGGCCGAATATTTAAAACATCTTTGTTCGAAACCGTGAAAGTACCGTTTAAATCGGAATTTTTATAGGCAACCAATGCGGTCATAAGCTTTGTCAAACTGGCGATACCCAGTTTTTGGTCGGCATTTTGTTCCATTAAATTTTGACCGCTGGCCAAATCAAACACCAAAAAGCTTTTTGCTTTAACATTAGAAATGTCCGGCGATTTAAGCTGGGCAATTGGCACATACGCGGGCTGGCTGCCCCTAAGGCCTACGCTTTGAGTACTGGCCCCCAAAACTTCCGGTTGGGGAGACTGAACGGATAGATTCAGATTGCTAATTTTTTTTGTAAATATTAAGCTAGCCGCCGTTTGCGCCGAAATTAACAAAACCAATGCCAAAAGCCAATACGGAAATATTTTTATAATTTTAATTTTAACTAAGTTCATTCAGAATTTAATTTTTATTTCGGTAATTTAAGATACAAATTTACGAATGAACAAATGATACAAATATCAGCAAATTTTAAACTACAGCATTTGTTGATATTTGTATCATTTATGTATTTGTTAATTTGTATGATTATCTTAATTATAAGGCTTTTTTAATC
>CAIWKW010000220.1 GCA_903913365.1 Candidatus Doudnabacteria bacterium
AATTTGGTTTGGATTTAAGTTTCCTTCGGTTAACTTTTGCCCTTTAACCACCAAGTCCCCGTCTTTAACGGACAAAGACAATGAGGCCGGAATAATATATTCCTTTACCTGGTCGCTTTCGTGTACCACAATAATTTTATTCTTTTCCAAACGCACCAAGCCGGTAGTGGTGGCTTTAATGGATTTTCCGTGCTCGTCGATATAAAGCGTCTCGCCGGATTCCACCTTAACGCCGTCTTTAATGGCGGACTGGGAATCGCCCAAGCTGTAAGTGTCTTTTTCCACGTCCGCGCCCTGAATGCGCACAATATATTCTTTATTGTTTGGTTTGGCCACGTAAACTTGTCCGTCAATTTCCGTAACAAAGGCCTGGCCTTTCGGTTCGCGGGCTTCAAAAAGTTCTTCCACTCTGGGCAAACCTTGGGTAATATCTTTAACCGAAGCGGAACCCCCGGTGTGGAAAGTTCTCATGGTCAGCTGAGTTCCAGGCTCACCAATGGCTTGGGCAGCCACAATTCCTACGGCAGCACCCATTTTTACCATGTCGTTAAAGCCCAAATCGTAACCATAGCATAACCTGCAAACGCCGCGGGGCAGCTTGCACTTAAGAACGCTGCGGCATTTTACCTCGGTAATACCCGATTCCATAATGTGCTTGGCCTGCATATCGTCTATGCCCTGATTTTTGCCGACAATAAGCGTACCGTCTTTATCTTTTACGTCTTCCGCGGTAACTCTGCCGAACAATCTCCGGTCAAAAGGTTTGTTCATGCGCTGGCTGTCTTCCAAAGTTATATCGTCAAAATTCTTCGTTTCACAATCTTCGGCGTTAACCACAATATCCTGGGCAACGTCAACAAGGCGCCTGGTCAAATAACCGGCATCCGCGGTTCTAAGCGCTGTGTCGGACATACCTTTTCTGCTTCCGTGAGTGGAGTTAAAATATTCCAAAACGTCCAAACCTTCTTTAAAACTACCTTTTACCGGAAGCTCAATAACTCCGCCGGCCGGGTTAACCACCAAGCCTTTCATGCCGGACATCTGCATAATCTGCGAGAACGAGCCTCTGGCTCCGCTGCTCACAAAATAATTTACACTGCCGAATTCGGCAACAGTGCCGGTAACGGACTTGGAAATTTGCTCCGAAGTGTCGGCCCAAATTTCCACCACGCGGTTATAGCGTTCTTCTTCGGTTAAAAGCCCTTCTCTAAACTGCTGATAAGTACCTTCCACTTCTTCGTCGGCCGTACCGAGTAGCTTATATTTGCTTTGCGGTACCACCAAATCGTCCATACCCCAGGAGAGGCCGGATTGCTTCATATAGTAAAAGCCCACGCGTTTAATTTCGTCAATTAATTCCGCGGTTCTCTCGTTGCCGAGCAGCCTATGGGCTTCGCGCACCAATGCCTGCAATTTTTTCTTGTCAAAATTATCGTTTCTAAAACCAAGTTCTTTGGGCACCACCTTGTTGAAGATAAGTCTGCCAACCGATGTTTCCACAAAACTGCCGTCTTCAAGGCGTACTTTTACTTTAGCCTGAATGTGTACGTAGCCGTTATTGTAAGCCATGTTGGCTTCGGAGGGGCTGGAGAAAATTTTGCCTTCGCCTTTTACTCCGGGGTGAAGCCGGGTAATATAGTAACAGCCGACCACAACGTCTTTGTCCGGAGTCATAACCGGATCGCCGGAAGCCGGCTTAAGCAGGTTGTGGGCGGAAACCATAATTTCTCTGGCTTCTTTTTGCGCGGCTTCGGTTAGAGGCACGTGCACAGCCATTTGGTCACCGTCAAAGTCCGCGTTAAACGCGGCACAAACCATGGGGTGCAACTGCATTGCTTTTCCTTCAATAAGAACCGGCTGGAAAGCCTGGAAACCCAAACGATGCAATGTAGGAGCGCGGTTTAAAAGGACATAGTGGTCCTTGGTTACTTCTTCCAAAATATCATAAACTTCGGTTCTGCCCTGCTCTATTAAACGGTTGGCGCTGCGCACATTGTGCGCAAATTCCCGGCCGATTAATTTGCTGATAACGAACGGCTTAAAAAGTTCGAGCGCCATCATTTTCGGCAGACCGCACTGGTGAAGTTTCAATCTCGGACCAACCACAATAACGCTGCGTCCGGAATAATCCACGCGCTTACCCAAAAGGTTTTGGCGAAAGCGTCCCTGCTTGCCTTTAAGCATGTCTGCAAGGCTTCTGAGTTTTCTCTTTTGGCCGGTGGAGGCGGTTACTTCTTTGCCGTGGCGGATGGAGTTGTCTATTAAAGCGTCCACAGCTTCCTGAAGCATTCTTTTTTCGTTTCTGGTAATAACTTCCGGAGCTTTAATTTCCAAAAGCTTTTTTAAGCGGTTGTTGCGATTAATTACGCGGCGATATAAATCGTTTAAATCGCTGGCGGCAAAACGTCCGCCGTCGAGCTGCACCATAGGGCGCAAATCGGGAGGACTTACCGGCAAATGGGTTATAAGCATCCATTCGGGGCGAAGTCCGGAGTGAATTAAAGATTTAATCAACTTCAAGCGTTTTAAAATTTTTCTTTCAGCCTGGCCTTCGGTGTTCGGCAGCTGAGTTTGCAAATCCTGAGCCAGCTGTTCCAAATTTACTTCTTCCAAAAGGCCTTTTAAAGCTTCGGCGCCAATTCCGGCGCTAAATACCGAGCCATACTTTAATGACAAATCGCGATACTGAAGTTCGCTGATAATTTGCATTTTCTTAATGGACTTCAGTTCGCTTCTGGCCTGGTCGCGGATGCTTTCCAACGCGTCCAGCTCTTTGCTCCAGGAATCTTTCAGCCGGGTGGTTTCCGCGTCAATTTCCGCCTGCTGGACATCGGGATCTTTTTGGGAATTTTTGGCCCCAAAAGCGCTGCGGGATTTGGCAATCAGGCTTTCGTACTTGTCTTCAATTTCTTTTTTCTTGACTTTAAACTCCCTTTCAATCTGCTCTAAAGTGGAAAGGCGGGATTCTTCATCTACGCTGGTAATAATGTAGGCGGCAAAATAAACCACTTTTTCCAGTTCCTGCACGCCCAAATCCAAAATCAGGCCTAAACGGGAAGGCACGCCGCGCAAAAACCAAATATGAGCAACCGGCACGGAAAGTTTAATGTGGCCCATGCGCTCGCGGCGAACGGAAGATTTGGTTACTTCCACTCCGCATTTGTCGCAGACAATTCCTTTGTAACGAATTCTCTTATACTTTCCACAATAGCATTCCCAGTCCTTAATTGGGCCAAAAATCTTTTCGTCGAACAAGCCGTCTTTTTCCGGACGCTGGGTTCTGTAGTTAATGGTTTCCGGCTTGGTAACCTCGCCGTGAGACCAGTTTAAAATTGTCTCGGGGCTGGCGAGCTTCAGTCTTACACCCTTGAAATCTTCTGTTTGAGTAAACATAAAAAATAGTTTTTAGTGATTAGTGGCTAGTTGTTAGTGGATACATGAATAGCATTTTAAGCTATTTCCTATTCCCTAAATTACTTTCCTTTTTTATCCTTTTTATACTTTTTACTATCTTTAGGTTTCTCATCTTCAAACAGGGAAGCTTCGGAAAGTATCGGCATAACCGGCGGCAAATTCGGAACAATTATTTCCGGTTCTTCAGCCGCGGAGGTAACCATGCCGTCTCTCCCGAGCAGCTCCACATCAAGGCACAAACTCTGAAGTTCTTTAACCAAAACGCGGAAGCTTTCAGGAATATTCGGCTTTTTAATGGGCTCGCCTTTGACAATAGCTTCGTAGGTTTTGCTGCGTCCGACCACGTCGTCGGATTTTATGGTAAGCATTTCTTGCAAAGTGTGGGCCGCACCGTAGCCTTCCAAGGCCCAAACTTCCATTTCCCCGAATCTCTGGCCGCCGAACTGAGCTTTACCGCCAAGAGGCTGCTGGGTAATTAAGGAGTACGGTCCGGTTGAGCGCGCGTGCATCTTGTCGTCTACAAGGTGGTGCAGTTTCAGGAAATACATAACGCCAACTGTAACTTTTTCGTCAAAACGTTCACCGGTCTTGCCGTCGTAAAGTACAACTTTTCCGTCTTCCGGAATACCGGCTTTTTTAAGTTCTTCTTTAATTTGGCTTTCATGAACACCATCAAGCACCGGAGTGGCAACTTTATAACCAAGTTTCAGTGCGGCCATGCCCAAGTGGGTTTCCAAAATTTGTCCGAGGTTCATACGGGACACAACACCGAGAGGATTTAAAATAATATCCACCGGGGTTCCATCTTCCATAAAAGGCAAATCTTCCACCGGGATAATTTTGGAAATAACGCCTTTGTTTCCGTGGCGTCCGGCCATTTTGTCTCCGACTTGAATTTTGCGGAGCACGGCAACCGATACTTGAATGCTGCGGATAACTCCGGACTGCAGTTTGTCTCCGGCTTCGCGGGAAAACTCGCGGATGTTAACCACTTTTCCGTATTCGCCGTGAGGCAAGGTAAGAGAAGTATCTTTTACATCGCGGGATTTTTCTCCGAAAATTACGCGGAGCAATTTTTCTTCAGCCGTTAAATCGGTTTCACCTTTTGGCGTAATTTTTCCCACTAAAATATCACCGGCTTTTACCTGGGCGCCAATGCGGATAACTCCGGTTTCGTCCAAGTCTTTCAGTTTTTCTTCACCAACATTCGGTATGTCGCGGGTAATCTGCTCGGGACCGAGTTTGGTATCGCGCAAATCAATTTTAAAATCATCTATATGGATGGAGGAGTAGCGGTCTTGCTGAACAACGCGTTCGGAAACCAATACGGCGTCTTCGTAATTGCCGCCTTCCCAAGAAAGAAAAGCTACCAATACATTTTGGCCAAGCGCCAATTCGCCGTTTTCCGTGGAAGCTCCGTCGGACAAAACATCGCCTTTTTTAACATGCTGGCCTTTGTTTACTCGGGCAATCTGGTTAATGGAAGTGGCCGAGTTGGTGCGCAAAAATTTCAAAAGCTTATATTCTTTTTTCTTGCCTTTTTCTCCGACCACAACAATCTTGTCGCCGGTTACGGAAGTTACTTCGCCTTCTTCTTCGGCCAAAATTACCGTACCGCTGTCGCGGGCGGATTTGCCTTCCATACCGGTTCCAACCAATGGCGCCTGAGGCTTAATGCAGGATACCGCTTGGCGTTGCATGTTGCTGCCCATAAGAGCGCGGTTGGCGTCGTCATGTTCCAAGAATGGAATTAAGGAAGTTGTAACGGAAATAATTTGTTTTGGCGACACATCAAGCGCATCAATTTCATCTGTGGAGGCAATGGAAGGAACGGAGTGTACCCTGACGCTTGCGCGCGGTTCCACAAAATACCCGTCATCGCTAATTTCAATATTGCTTTGGGCAATTATTAAATGCTCTTCTTCAAAAGCATCCAAGTATTCAATCTTAGTGGTAACTCTCGGCTTAATGCGAATTTCCAGCACTTGCTGATTTTTGGCAATGTCTTTGGCCGCGCCGGCGGTAATTTTTTCTCCGGCTCCCACAATTACTCCGCCCTTTTCATCTTTTACTTCATACAAGGAAATTTCATCAACCGCATCTTTACCGTCATTCTTGGAAAACTTTTTAACCATGCGGTAAGGGGTTTCGATAAAACCAAAATCATTAACTCTGGCGTAAGTTGCCAAGTGGGCAACGAGTCCGATGTTCGGACCTTCCGGAGTGGTAATAGGGCAAAGCCGTCCGTAGTGGCTGTGGTGGACATCGCGAACTTCAAATCCGGCACGCTCACGGCTAAGACCACCCGGTCCCATGGCGCTTAATCTGCGCTTATGTTCAAGTTCGGCCAAAGGATTGGTCTGGTCCATAAACTGTGACAGCTGCGAAGAAGAGAAAAACTCCTGCATAGTGGCCACTATCGGGCGAACGTGAATTAACTGGGCAGGGGTAACTGTGTCCAAATCGGCCAAGGACATGCGGTCTTTGGCAATTCTGGCCATACGAACCAAGCCTACGCGAAAACGGGCTTGAATGAGTTCGCCTACCGCGCGCACGCGGCGGTTGGCTAAGTGGTCAATGTCATCAGGAGCTTCTTGGGTATTGTTTAAACGGACAATTTCACGAATAACCATAACCAAATCTTCTTTGGTGATAATCTGGCTTTCGTTGTTTACCACATGCAAACGCTGGTTGAACTTGTAGCGGCCTACCAAAGAAAAATCGTAACGATCGGTATGAAAAAACATGCCGGAAATTAAAGACTTGGCATTTTCCACGGTAGCCAAATCGCCCGGACGAATTCTTTTATATACTTCTTTAAAACCTTCATCGGCATTGGTGGATGCGTCTTTGGCTAATGTGTTTTGGATATATTTGGTATCCGGGTCTGTATCTATATCTTTAAAAGCTTCCAAAATTTCTTCATTGGAAGAAAGCCCGAACACGCGCATAAGCGCGGTAATCGGGATTCTTCTCTTGCGGTCAATTTTTACGCCAATAACTCCGGCTGCGTCGGTATCAAGTTCCAGCCAAGCGCCGCGATTTGGAATAATTTTTCCGCCGTAATAATTCTTGCCGCGAATATTTTCCATTGAGAAAAATACGCCCGGGGATTTTATCAGCTGGTTAACCACTACGCGCTCCACGCCGTTGATAATAAACGTGCCGCGCGGGGTCATAAGCGGAAAATCGCCAAAATATACGTCTTGGGTTTTGGTTTTACCGCTGACTTTGTTGATTAACTTTGCGGACACATACAAAGGCGCCTCGTAAGTGGTGTTTCTTTCGCGCGAAGTGAACTCGTCATATTTAGGCTTATCAAAAAAATAGTCCCCAAAAACCAATTCCAGGTTTTTGCCGGTAAAATCCTTAATCGGATTAACCTCTCCGAGCAATTCTTTCAAGCCTTTTTCCACAAACCACTTGTAAGAATTTAACTGGACTTCTATTAAGTTTGGCAGCAGGGCTGTTTCGTGCTGCTTGGTGAAAAACTTTCTTGGAGCAAACTTGCTCTCATGGCTCTTTATAGCAGTAGAGCTTTGGCTGTCTTTCGTTTTATTGGCCATTAAATATCAAACCCCTAGCCAAATCGCACCATTAATTTGGCTTAATTAAGATTAAATATATAGCTTTTGCCGATCATTTGATCGAGCAGAGCTTACACACTGAGACAATTTCTAGGCAAAATACGAGGATTTTTGGAGGCGTAGTCAGACTACGACGACAAAAACCGCAGTATTTTAACGAAGAAATTGGCCAGAACCGCTTTTTTTATGCAGTTTTGCCGCTTTAAAAAGCGGTGTTGTGTAAGCTCTGCCAAGAATATTTTATGCCCTCTATCTGCCCAAAATCATGATTGAGAACACAAAACATTCCCTTTTCTGCACCTGCCCCGATAAATTTTCCTTAATTGAGCGGCTTTGTTTGAAATGAACACTTAACAAATTACCTTTACTCAACTATTTTTGCACGCAAAAAATTTAATCGGGGTAAACAAAAAAGGGCCGATTAGGAAAGGCTTATTAGCTTATATAATTGTGCATATTTGGATTGTAGCAGTCAACCGGAATTTGTCAAGTCATAAAATGCACATTTTATGACTTGACCCTGAGCGAAGCCTGTGGGTCTCCTCAAAAACCCGCTATTTCAAAGAAAGATTTCTTTATTACTTATATATTAGCACAATAGTACACAACTTACAAACCTTTAATCCACAGAGTAGTCCACAATTTAGTATTTTTGACAATATTGGCTAAAAGTTTATAATAAATTTATGGTTGCAAACAATAAAAAATCCATGACAATAGATGATTTGGCGCTCATGGTAGCCAAAGGTTTTGAAAATACCGCCTCAAAAGACGGATTGCAAAAAATCGAACAGCGGATGGAAGGGCTGGAAGGCCGAATGGGAAAATTGGAAAATAAGATGGGTCGGTTGGAAAGCGAAATGGAAGGCCTGCATTCCAGTGTGAATAATTACCTTAAATTATCCGATGAAAGATACTTGGAACTAAAAGGCCGCCAAACAGTCATTGTCTCCTGGATACAAAAAATCGCCAAAAAAACCGGAGTGCAAATAGACTTAAAAGAACTGGAACAAAAAATATAAACCTTATTTTAAAAAAACTCCCTGGCTACAAAGCTTGGGAGATTTTTTTATTTCTTTTTTCGAGCCACCACCATTTCTCTTCACAAGGAAAGGAAATCTGCTTTCCCCTCCTTATGACAGGAATGGGAAAATAGTGCCGACCCGGAAAAAGAAGGAAACGGCTGGCTGTGCGAGCGCAGCCGTTTCCCTAAAAGCCTGATTGGTTTTAATTTGTACACACCCAGACCATCAACTGGGCAACTTCGGTTACGACCCTTTGCCGAATTTATACAACAGGGCGGATATATTTATCAACCCGTTTATATTTTGTTCGATGCCAAGGGGCACTGTCCAACTGAACCGGTTTTGCGTCCTCCGGGAGACCTGCCTCTCGGAGCGTACGGGCGAGTCCTCCATGCTCCTTACAATACCCGGAAAATATCTTACCGTCGACTTCCACCGACTGGTGCGGTTGCCCGTCCGTGGGACGAGCATTGCACCACCAGTAATTCCCACCAACCTTATAACTCTGCCCACAATTCGAGAACCCCGGAACAAGAGGTGTGTCGTTAGAATGGAAGAGCACCTCGATTCGATCTACTGGACCCAAGCCGCGGCCGTACAGGGATATCATCATCCCCGGCTCCTCGCCACGAAACTCGTGCTTGAATCCTGGCCATGGCATAACAGTTGCACTGAAGCCCTTTGTTGGGGCTTCACCCCCATAAGGAACGAAGACCGAATGAACGTAGGCGCCTCTGATATTTGGCTGCTCTACTTTCAGCTCTTCCTCAAATGGAACGGGGAAGGCATAGAATTCAAGACGACCCTCCTCCTTGAGTTGAAGCCACTCACGAAGTATATCTACCACCCGGTTGAATATCTCAACCGTTTCCGGTTGTGGGAGGAGCTCCTTACTGATGGAATATTGAGCGCCCTCCCAGGTCACTTTCCACCATCCTTCATAGACACCTCCTCCGCCGGTTCCTGGGCGGACATTTAAAAAAAACATTTTTCCCTCCTTGGGGCTTTTGCAAAATTGACCTGCTCTTACGAGCTCAGGGTTTGCAAAAGGCTTTTTTACCGTGTATGCGTCACGTGCCTTTTTTCAAGCGGGCAAGACTCCGCCTTCCCAGATTATTTCCCTGCTGGTTCAGGACTTTCTAACTTGAACAATTTTCAAACCGCGATATTTACTTAATCGTAGTTTGGAAAAAGGAGACGAATTGGTTGTGCAGGCCAACTCGTCTCTCAAGTGCTTTACTCATGCTTTTACACTAAAAGATTTTTCAGCAACTTAGGTTTAAGCCTTAACCCAAGGATTTCAAAGACACACTACTCTCCATTGGCTGGATGGAAAGATGCGAGATGCTACTTGGCAATTTCCTCGGCAAGAGCGCCCAGAGCCTCATCTGCGGCCTTATGCACGGCCAGTAAGGCCATGAATTTTCCCGCAATCTTCTGATGAGCCGCGAAGATCGCGGCCTGCCTCCTATTGAAGGCGGCCCCCTCTGGATCCAACAACCTCAAAGAGGTTTCATGGGCTCCAAAGAGTCCCTCGAGCCAAGATCTCTCTTGAGAGATCTTGGCTATGGCCGACTGATAGTCGGCCATTAGCTGAGCCTCTACAACCTTTTTTTCAGCGGCCCATGCCGCCTGAATATCTGTCTCCACACCGGAAAGGTGGGAGCGGGAGCAATCAAGCTCCCACATAGCCTTTATCATTCCTTCTGTCATTTTCCCCTCCCGGTCTCTCGCAAAGTTAGCCTGCCTAATTAAAGGGTCAGGATTTGCAAAATGGCTTTTTTACCGTGTTTGCATCACGTGCCTTTTTTCTGGCGGGCAAGACTCCGCCTTCCCAGATTATTTCCCTGCTGGTTCAGGACTTTCTTACTAAACCAATTTTCAAACCGCGATATTTGTTAATCGTAGTTTGGAAAAAGGAGAGGAAGATGTTCGTGCGAGAACAGAGCTTCCTCAAGATTTGTGCGTTTCGTTTTTAATAACTGGTGAGCAACTCCCAGTATCAACACGGATTTAAAGTCCCCATGTCTCCCAGACTTTGGTTTTTTATTTCGCGCGGCAGGACCAAAAACCTGCCGAAAGCGTTAGCGGTTGCGATTGCGGTTGAACTTGGCCATAAGGTCTTCAACCGTGGCGGGTTTATATTCCACCTCGGCGGCCTTTGGCTCAGTCACACCGGCTTTGCTGATGCGCCGGTAAGTTGGGGTTGTCAGACCCCACCCTTCGCCCATTGATGGGCTCATCCCGGAGCGAGCACGGCCGTTATATAAAGTGCTGGTGATTTAAACGCCTCCTCAGGGTGTGGTGTGAGCAGACATTTTTACGAGGAAACACCTGTGTTCCGAGTTGTTTTTTTACGGAACATATCCCCGGCTCCACGTGAGTGTGGAACTACTCGTTATTATCTAAACAAGATAACACCTTGCCGGTCGTGGCAAGGGCAATTACTGCCATCTGCCTAATATCCTGAGCAAAGGCAGCCACCATTGCGATGGCTGTAATTAACTCGGCATTCACCCCATCCTGGGGCAGAGAGGCCTTATCCAGTCCAGGGACAGACAGCTGGACCACCTTCTTGACGGCCTTGTCTAGCAGGAACAACTGTCCAGACAAACCCTCAAGAGTCTGCCGAAGACTTTTCTCGTAAGAACCCATTTCTTTTTCACCTCCTTTCTGCCCTAAAATTTTCCCAAACCATTGGGAAGAGGGTTTTGTTAGTGAAAAAGAAGTTGCCAACAAATTTATAGACAATTTCTTTTTCGCCAAAAGGGGATATTTTCAAAAAACCAGTTTCCAGAAAACAATCTCAAATTATTTTCTAGAAAAAGGTTGGGAGATGTTGTTGTGCGAACATCATCTCCCAAAAAGTGATTGTTTCGTTTTTAATAACTGGTGAGCAACATCCAGTATCAACACGGATTTAAAGTCCCCATGTCTCCCGGACTTTGGTTTTAATTTTTAAGTCCGCAGGCCATACTGCGGAAAAGCGAGCCTATTCCACTTCGTAAAGTGAAAAGGCGAATTCAGCCGAGGAAATTTCCCCGGCCGAATACTCGTGGCGGTCGGTGAGGCGCGGGAGACCCCGCACGCCCATGACCACCACCGAGTCACCCCTCTCGAGCTCCACCCGGGGTGGGGTAGACGGGATCTCGACTTCGATCCCGAACCGCCCTTGCATTGCGGCAATTGTTGCCGCATGCGAGGGGTTGAGGCAGGGCACAACGCCCTGCCGGATAGTCTCCCGAACCTGGTCGGGAGTCCGAACGAACCGGCGGATGCCGGTCCCGTCCGGAAGGCTGGCGAACATGCTGTCCGCCAGTGCAAAGCCAAAATATGTTGTTGGCATTTGCTTCCTCCTTTCTTTTTATAAACAAGTTTTTACTTACAAAAAGAAAGGAGGAAATTTTTTAAAGACCTTTTAATCCTCAATTTATATTAAGGACTCTTCTAAACCCACAAACTCTTTACGGGCTTGGAAAAATGAGGATGCCAACGTGCGAGAAGGCAGAGCCTCAAAATTTGTGCAAATGGTTTTTTATTTCGCGCGGCAGGACCAAAAACCTGCCTAAGGCGTTTAGAGGATTTTTTTATCCTCCTCTTCTACTATCTTCCACCACTGGTCCGCCTCGCGGAGGCGGACCACCCTCTGCTCCTCGGTCTCGCCCATAGGGGCGAAACTGAGTCCCGTAGCCCACCGCTCTGCCTCGCAGGCGGCGTACGTTCTCTCCGCCTTAGCGGAGAGAACGACCTTCTCAGCCGGCTTGGAGCCGACGAAAAGGCGAACCAACCAATTTTTTAGATCCATACTACTCCTTCGAACCAATCTTCAGAAAACAATTTTTTACAATTATTTTCTGGAAAAAGGTGAGGAAGATGTTCGTGCGAGAACAGAGCTTCCTCAAGGTTTGTGCGTTTCGTTTTTAGTAACTGGTGAGCAACGCCCAGTATCAACACGGTTTTTAAGTCCCCATGTCTCCCGGACTTTTGGTTTTAATTTTTATGTCCGCAGGCCATACTGCGGAAAAGCGAATTTACTCCTCAATATCCTTCGCATAGACCTCTATGCGAATATCCTCGGGCATTTCGCCGGTATCCAACCGGCGAAATGCCTCCTTGACTGCGGCAGCAGCCGCAGCCAAGAGATCTTCCGCCCCCGGAAGGACTGACAACGTCAGTCCGTCCCGGAAAAAAATCTTCACCTCACAAGTGTCGGCCGAGCCGACACTTTTGTACTCTGGAAGGAGACTCTCCTTCCAACTGGCCCCAACGGCCAGCTTTTTTGGATAGCTGTTATACAAACCGCTATCACAGGACTGCGACCCTTCGGTCGCAGAAAGCGTGTAGTTTACTTCCATCTTCTCCCCCACTTCCTGCCACCAGAGTTTCCGGCACGCAGGGCTTTTTTTCGGAAAGCAAAACAAAAAGCATACTTGCCGTTCGCTTTGTTTTCCACAAAAAACTTTTCCCGCCTAAGACAAACTTAGGCAAATATCATTATCTTATGTTGTCTCAAAAATATAAATCATCCCGGCTAACCTATGTCATTGCGAGTGCAGCCGAAGCAATCTTAATAAAAAGGAAGATTGCCGCGTCGACCAGTTAAAGCCCTGGTCTCCTCGCAATGACAGATTTTACAACCCAGATTTTATCAGATATGGAGAAAAACCTATTGGGACTTTAACGAGACATTTTTTAAAGAACTTGCTCTTCTTAACTTAAAACCCCTTCTTTTTGACCACGTAATTCTTACGGGCTAACAGGAAAGGGTTTATTATAGTAAGGAGATATCCCCTCACTAATGTTCTGGATCCCGGCTCAAGGCCGGGATGACAACAATAATGAAGGGCGCACTTCTTGCTATGATTGGCTGGCAAGCGGCGAGAGCCATCTATTCCTGCGAAAGATAGCACTCAACACTTTAAGACTTGCCAACTATAGCGGGCGTTGCTCATCCATATCCTTCCTGCCTGCCCCGTATTCCTGTAGTACGGGGTCAGATATAGAGTGGAATTAACTGGCTGCGTTGTTATTAGCAGCAGATAACTTTTATGCATTGCCTAAAAAATTTAAAGAACTAACTTACACTGTTTACTGTTTACTCCCCCTTTTGGGAAGCAGTTAAGCGGCAATGGATTATTTCCAATTCCAGCTTAACAAATAAGTATACTCTTTATTTGACAAAGTGTCAAGAGTATGTGACAATAGATACAAATATATTAGCTAAAACTAATAGATATTGATAGATATTACCTTACAACATTATATCTTTTTGTCACAAGATATTGACAAAATGTCTATTTAGGAGTATGCTTATGACATGGAAACTACAAAAACAAGCTCGTATATTACCTCATTAACTCAGGCAGGGCTTAGCTACTCCCAGGCTGAAGTTTACGAGATATTAATTAAAAATGGCCCCCTTAAAGCCGGCAAAATCCACCAAAAAACCGACTTAAAACGCGGATTGGTTTATAAAATGCTGGATGAGCTGGTAGAAATGGGACTGGTTACCAAAAAAGAAGGCTTGGGCAAAGTAGCGGTATTTGAAGCCGAACACCCCGCCAAATTAAAAGACCTGGCGGAAAAGCAGGAACAAAAAGCTAAAACC
This sequence comes from Candidatus Doudnabacteria bacterium, assembly GCA_903913365.1. Classification (GTDB taxonomy): domain Bacteria; phylum Patescibacteriota; class Doudnabacteria; order UBA920; family UBA920; genus PALSA-1336. Next base: position 13,635 of record CAIWKW010000220.1, read on the forward strand.
GCCCAACTGGTTTTGGACGGAATTTTGGGACAAATAATTAGCGATTATAATTTGGTTTCCGGCATGCCCGGTGTACAGTTCTTTGAAGGCAAGGATGGAATTAAAAAAGTTTTAGGGGACTCGTTGACAAGCAAAACCGAAATTTGCTCTTACGCCGATATTGAAGCCATAAGCAAATACATAAATGATTTGAATGTTGATTATGTGACAAAACGAGAAAAATTAAAAATAAAAAAACGAGGCATCTTTTTAGACACCCCGCATACCAAGCAGTTGCTTGGCAACTACCACACAAAAATTACGGAATCCCGGACTATCAAATACCAAGCCATACCGTTTGAGACCATTATGCAAATATACGACAATAAAATTTCCTATATCACCCTGTCGCCAAAACGAATGGTAGGCGTTATTATACAGGATCCGCTCATTTATCAAATGCACAAATATTTATTCGAGTACACTTGGCAAACCGCGGAACCAATCCGCTAATTATGCGACTTTGGACAATGCCTGCGGCATTTTTTCATATACCAAATAAATAAAACCCTGCTCCTGAAAATAACGGGTCAGAGTACGAAAATTCAGCTGAGCAAAAGACAAAGCTTGTCCCGTTGGCAACTTCTGAATTATAATATTTTGATCCATAACCTCCGTAGTTCGTTCAACTTTTTTTATAATTTCTTCCCTGCTCCACTCTTTGGAAAGCAGGTTTTTGTTTGTTTCCGGGTTTAACCGAATATGAAAACTTGGCACACCTTTATAGTCTATTAACTGCTCAGCCACAAAACCCATTTCCAAATATTTTTGGCTGATTGGTGCATGAGGGTCGCAATCCGCTTCAATTGGCAAGCCTTTACTTAATTCCTGACGCAATGCTTGCTCCAGCATAGCCTCACCCAAACGGCCGCCGGCATAACTTGCGTCGGAATTAAACGAACCAAAATATAAATAATCCGGTTCGCCTTTGCCATTTTTTACTTCATCAAACCGGCAGCTGGCTAAGGGTTTATTTTCGCGGCGCAAAACGAAAAAACTTGTATCTGGATTATCCAAAGCCTGGGAAAAACCGTTAACAATCACTCGGCGAAAATCTGCCGGATATTTTTGATAATTTCTTTGCATGCTCGTTTGAATTTGTTCTACGTCAGCTGTTTTTGCTTTTAAATCAGATCCGGTTTGGCACTGACAAGTAATATCTTTTAAATTCGAGAAATCTATAGCCCCCTGTTCCTGCTTAAGGACCCGGCACATATTGGTAAACAGCAAAATGTCGGCCTGAATATTTTCCAACTCCCGAATTATCTCAACAGATTCCAAATTCCCGTTTTTTTTCAAAGCAACCCTGTCACTTAGGCCGCTCAACAAATCTTTACCTCTTCGCATTAGCTGTTCCTGGATTTTACGAACACTCATATTTGAAAAGTGTTCAGCTTCACTGAAGTTCTCCGTTAAATACGCGCCGGCTTTATTGGCCGCGTCCACAATTTCCGAATACTTTTTAAAAACCGCTTCTGCCACGCCTTTTTCCAAAGTTTCACTCAACCGTATAATTTTGTTTCCTAGCTTATTATCGTAATCCAGGGAAAGAAAAGTTCTAACACCAACCAATCCGTAAGTTTTGGCAAAATTCGCCAAACGCTTTTCGTCCATCCCCTCAAGCAAACTGCGGGCCAAAACCAGCTGTTCCGACCACGGCAGGTTATGAGTGCCAACTCCTGCGTCGCTGTAAAACCGCTGCATGGTTTTAAAAACAAATTCCTCGTTGTTTAAAGGTTCAATTCGCTTAAAATATTCCTCCGGAGACTCACCACTTCGCGGCGGAAGATAATCGGTAATATTGTATTTTTTTAGATGTTTTTTCGCGTAATCTTCCTTTAAGACAGCGTTAGCTGAAACATTTGAAAAATCAATTTTGCCGGCTCTCTCTTCTAAATTCGCAGCGGCCTGATTTCTAATATTTGTAATATTTTCACTAACATCCAAATCCAATGTGGCGACTATTCTCTGTTTTAATCCATCCTTCTCAATAATACCCACCAAATCTGGCGCGAGTTTCCTTGCGGATGTTACCCCTTTACGAATAGAAATATTTAGGCCTGCCAATGTTCCTTTGCCTAAATAGTATTTTGCGGACTCTCCTCTGCTGTTAGAGAAACTTATATAGGGTCTTTCGGAGGGTATATTCTTTCTTTCGTGCCCCGGAAAAATTTCGTCTCCCAGCGAACCAAAGTCTTCGTCTTTTAAAACACCCAAAGCGAGCAAATTTTTTAAATGTTCCCTGGCAAATTTTACTGGATGAATATAAATATTATCCCTGGCCCCGCCAAACTGCATCCCGGTTAACCGATGAAAAGCATTGCCGGAAAATTTAACATACTGCCCTTTTTCAGGATCAAAAATCTCCAAATCCCCCTGCTCATTTCTTCTGGCCTTAAAATCAGCCAATGCTTTTACTAATGCCAACTCCGAACAATTAGTTATTTCCCCCGACTCCAATTTAATTTCTTTTTGCCAATATTTAAAAACTTGGCCCAGCTCCCAGGGCTGCATTAAGGCTTTATTGGCCTTAACCGCGTACTCGCCATTTTGCATTTCCTTTAAGCTCTTGGGGAAAACCATAACCGGCTTTTCTTTTTCCTCCCCCTCTCCAGACACCTCCTGTGCTTGTTTTTCCAGGCCTTTTATTTCCGACAAAACCTTAAGGGTATTCCATGCCGTAATTTTTTTACCGCTGTCTTTATCTCTATTGCTTGAAGCGTACGGCAATTGCCCTTGTTTTAACCTCGCCACATCAACCACATTTTTGCCGTTTATTTCTTTAACAACTCCATTTTTGGACAAAAAATATAACACCTCAGCCTTAGTTTTTTCAGGGGAAGATTCCTTCGTAGCCGGCTTGTTCACTTCTGATTCCAAAATGCCAAACTGCTGCTTATATTTTTCTAAATCAAATTCTCTCATAACTATATATTAAACGTAAGAAAAAATTCTGTCTATCTCAAATAAAAAACAGCCGAGCTTTTATGAGCGCGGCTGTTTTAGTGTTTGGGTTATGTTTCAAGGCTCACCCCCAATAGCCTAAGCTTTGTTAACGCGGTTTTCATCCTCCGCACTATGCTCACTTTTTCTTTGCCTCCTTTTTGTGCCGCTCCAAAACATCGCGGCTGTTCTGCTGTTGTTGCTGGGCGGCCTTTTTCTGGTTCTCGGCCACCTGTTTATCGCGCTCCATGTCGAGCTTTACCTGCTCGATGATAGCGCGACTTTTTTGTTCGGACTCGTTGGGCTTTTCCTTGGTGGCGCAGGACAGCGCTGCCGAGAAAAAGGCCAAAAACACCAACACTAAAAACTTCATCTCTTCCTCCTTTTTTCATAACGCATAACGTTGAAGAAACCCCCTCCGTCTCCCCTCAACTGTCCCAAAATTTCGCCTATTGCGCGCATTTTGGAAGAGTCTGACAGAGAGAGCGAAGACTCATAACCGATACACGGGTCAGCATAAAGCTTCCCAAAACCGCTCTGCCAAACCTGGCCCTTCGGCTTTTTCGGCTCAAGGGGTGGTTTGATGACGATAGTTTTGCGCATAGACCCTCCAAGATTTTCAAATTTTCAGAAAACATTCTTTAACAATTATTTTCTGGAAAAAGGTGAGGAAGATGTTTATAAAAAACAGAGCTTCCTCAAAGCGTGCCGTTGCCTCACGGCTTTGGGGAAAGTTTTAATTTATAGGTCCGCAGGCTCACAACTGCAAAAAAGCGCTATTGGTCGTGTTGCTCGTGGTAAGCTTTTACCACGTCCCGCAGTTTCTCGGAAGCCTGCTTAACGGCAGATTTTACCTGCCGATTCATGCTCCTCCTACTGCAGCGAAGGGCCTCCCCCAAACGCTCCCCCCTAAGGAGAGCGTCGCTGGTAACCAGTATCAGCCCTTCAAAGCTAACCCTAATTACAGCCCCCGGGAAACCGCAAGACCACTCCTCTGTTACCGACGAGGAGAAACGGACGCCATTCAAAATATGAATAGCGGGACGCGGAATGTAAACACATTCCAGCTGTCTGTGAAGATCGCTTGCGTCCTGTGCCTGATCAAAACTGTCCGACATATTTCCTCCTTCCCCTGCCCGCCACCCAATGGGTGGTTCGGGTCTTATAGGGAATAAATAACTTACCAAAAGGAATAAATTATTCACTCCCTACAAGCATTCAATTTACCAATACATCAATTTTCAAAAAACAATCTTTTACAATTATTTTCTGGAAAAAGATGAGGAGCAAAACCTTGCGCAATGGTTTATACTCCTCCAAACTTCTGCCATGCGCGGTAGAAGCTGTCCGGCTGACGCGCGGACAAACGTGCAGTTTAGCTGACTGAGAGAACCTGCAAATTTTCCCAATCGTTTACGGTTGAGGTTTGAGGTTCGCCGTCGGGATTCAGCCAAAGGACATAGGGTTCAACCTTGTACCCGCCCTCCGGCCTCACCCTCAGGGCATCTCCAGGCTTTAAAATAACAAGCCCGTCATCCCAACTGCCGATTCTGCCGGCATCGCCGTGCGCACCGTGGCCCGAAATTAAGGCTTCCGGAGCACCGGCCAATGCTGACCAGCTTCCGCAACTTCCTCGGGTGTAACACCAGCGAGTACTCACCCGAATCAGCACAGAGGCCGCTTCAGACTGAGGTCTTTCCAGGATGTAAAAAGCCTTTTCTGGCTTTCCCTCCTTGGCCGGCAGAGTAATCTTGACAGGAACTGCCTCAATTACCTTATTGTTGATCACCTCGGCCGGATTGCGCCGGCTCATGCCAATCTTTTCGTAGCGGCGTCCGCGGCCTTCTTCGCCGAGAAAAACCACTTTACCCAGTTTCTCATCGTCGCGGAGAACAACGCCAACTTCAACCGTTCCACGTTCCCAGGTATAGCACTTCATAATTATTCTCCCGTCCCCGGGCATATGTTTTGTTTTCGCCTTTTGGCTAAAACAAATCCAGTGACGCATGGGGAGCAAACTAAACAGAAAAATTCCCGTTCAATTTTCTCCCCACGCGCTTTCGCGCAGTTATAAGCATTCCTCCTAAAACTTTTTAAAGCCTCCTTGGCCAAATTGCCTGGCAAATAAAAAATCCCCGACAATTTAACCAAGAAGCCCAAAAAGACTTTGGTAAAATTTGTCAGGGAGACAATTATTTGATTGTAAAGATTAGCAACTAAAAAATTGATAATCTTTAAAACCAAATATTAAATTTTTTAACTTAATACTGTTTTCGTCCTTTTGGACTCATCGGTCCCAACACACATTGGGAGAACAGAGAGGATTTTAGCGACAAGCGCAAGGCATCCTCCAAACCTTCTAGTGGTTAGCACTTCTTCCTTCGGGGCAGAACCCTTGTGGCGAACCACAAAGCGAACACCCCGCAAATGGTGCCGAGACCGGCGGCAGCAAACGATGTGCTGCCGGAGGTGTGGTGGGCACCTTTAATAAAGAAGAAAGCACCCGCAGCCTCCACGGCCGCGAAAACCAACCAGAACAACTTTTTCATTTGTTGTTCTCCTTTCAGCCCTGACCAAAAATATTTTGGACAAAACTGAAAGGAGAACTTTTGCCTCCATAAATTTTTTAACAATTCTCAGACCGCAAAATTTTGTAGTCTGGGAGAAGGGCAGGAAGAGCATCAAAAGATGATTCCTGCCAAGCTTCTGCTTTCGGGCAGATGCCGCCATAAGCGCCACTTACGGATTAGTGTTCCCGCTGGCTAGGCGGGACTACATAGGATTAGACGTTGCCCGGGATGACCGAACCCAGCGGAACCTCCGCCGAGTGGGTCATGCAGACGGTACTGCCCGTGCCAGGCTGGAAGCAGGCCACGGCCTTGGTGCGGCCGTGATAACCCATCACCAGAGAGGCAACGAGCCAGTTGGGACCCCGGCCAGTCAGCGCCACCTTTGCTCCCATGGGGAGCTCGGGTGGCACGATATTGGTGAGGTCGGCCGGCGCGAGTGGCACGGACGGGTTGAGCTTGAACTCCACCACCGTCCAGCCTTCGGCCGTGGCGTGCGGGCGAACCGCAAACTCCAGGCCTTCGCCGTTGTTGCGCGCCTTGCGGCACACAACGTCCACGTATCCGTCCGGGCTGTTGAGCTGGACGTTACGCGGATGGCACTCGTGTGTGAGTGCTGAAACCAACCAAGCCGGTGCTGCGCCGTCGATTTTCACGACTGCGGGCATTTCCACCGAGCGGTGGTGTAGCAAGTCGGCGATGGACACGAGGTCCTGCCCCTCCCACACCAACTGCCGAATTTTTTTACCATTCGGCAGTTCCCGTTCAATTTCGGTCTTGCCCAGCTCAGTAGCCAGGCTGGGAATGGAGAGAACGCCCTCTCCGGAAATAAACGAAAAAGACTCTGTCATGGCTGTCTCCTGTTTCTCGGCCTTGTCGAGGATAATCTGGGCGACTTTTTGAATCGCCGGGCGCGTGGAGCAATCCTCGCCACGCTCGAGATGATGTACGACCATAATGTCGCTATCCACCACGTCAACCGTTCCGCAATAATCACTATGCAGAACAGCGAAAACTTTGAGCCCGAGCTCCTGGCAGAACGCCTGCCAAGAGGAAATTGCCGAAACATCGCCGGACAGAATAATGGCCGCATCGCAGCAAGCCATAATCTCCCGGTTTTCGTTCGACATCGGCCGCCCACATCCACCAGGACAATGGGAGCCAAATTGCAGTTCCGCAGAGACTGAACGTACCAGTCAACTACGGAACCGGAAAAACTACCCTTCTGGCGATACTGCTCGGCACCCGAACCCTTCCAGGTCCAAGTGCCTTCGCCGTCCGGGCAAGCCCGGAACAAATACCTCATTGATCGCGGCAGGTTGTCGCACAACCCGCCGAGAAAAACGGATTTCCCGGAATGGGGTGGTCCGCAGACTACGATTTTCATCGCTGTCTCCTTTTCGGCAAGTTTAAATTTGGAATTTCTTCCAGCCGCCGGCCCAAAAACCTTTTAAAAAGATTCTTAAGCCGACAGCGGAAGTTTCCAATTGTCTAATCATATGTAATTTTTAAAGAACTACCTCCTATAAATTTTTCTTCCCTTGTCGGGAAGGGCGGAAGGGGCAATCTTTAGCCCTGTCATTTAACAGGGAGGGAGATAAAGATTACCGCTTTCCGCTCTTCCAAACATCTTTCAAACAAAAATCCCCGACTTTCCGGGGATATAAAACGCAGTCCTTTTGACATTTATACTTTGTCATTTGGAATTCCTGCTAACCCTTCTCCCCAGAAGGTTTAAACCTATTTAATTTTTACCTTATATTATACATCTTTTTAGCTGTTTTGTCAATAGTTTTGCTTAAAATTCCTTTATTTTAAGCCAATAAATATTTTTTACCTTATTAATAGGAACATCTACTAGTCAGCAAAAACATAGGGACGAAAGCTTTCGTCCCTAAACACCCATATTTAGACTGCTTTTCTTTAAATCACTTCGTCAGATGCTTTTATGTGAAGACTACTTTTCAGGCTCTCTCGATTCTTTTCAACCAACAACATAAGAAATTCGGAGGTTTTAGGAAACTGCTTAAACTTTAAGTCTTTAACAGCCAGCCATTGCACATTTAAGATTGGCCATAAAAACCCTTTAGTCCACTCAAAACCGTTTTGAGGCAAAGATGTTGCTCCGGTGCCGTAATTGTCGCAGAGGTCAGCAAGCTTAATCAGCAATGCCTGTTCCGAATCGGACTTAAGCTTTTCAGCGTACTTTTCCGCATGCTCGTCGCCATCCCGATTAGTCAGCTCTTCAATCAGAACATCAACCGAACTTCCAAAATTCTCAATTATTTCTTTTTTGGAAATTATCGTATCTTCGTACAAATCATGACCAAGCGCGGCCAAAAGAGTTTCTTGTTGCTGGCCTTGCAAGCCTTCGTGACTATTTTCAAACGCTTTTTTCACAAAAATCGCCACCCTCTCGCAATGAGGCCAATAAGGCTCAACCCCGCCTTCTCTAGTTTGCCCGGCGTGGTATTTTTTAACAACTTCCAGCATTTGCTGATAGAATTCTTCGTTCATTAAGTTTCTCCTTAATTTTCCGAAAACAAGCTTCGATAATATTTTTCCCATTCCGGAAAGGGCTTTTTGATATTTTGATAATACTCGTCCCGATTGCGATAATTAGGCAATTTACTATTCTGTCTAGCCAGTACCATTGCCGAAATAAGCTTGGAGGTTCGGCCGCAACCATCAGCTAATGGATGAATATACCCATCAAATCTTTGTTCTGCCCATCCAGCGGTAGCGACCGGATCTTCATGCTGACTAACGCGCTTACTTAATTCCTGATAAAAAACACCAAGATCTTCCTGGATTTTTTCCGGTCTTGTCGATTCATAATTGGTCTCCCAGGTTCGCCATAACCCCTGATTGTCTTTTAATAATCCTTCACTAACCTGTTCTGACAAAGCCTCAACAAATTCCTTTACTTCTGCTTCGGTGGCAAATGAATCTTGTCGATGTTCCCAAACAAACCCAATGGCCTTGTTAAAATTTTCCACGGTTTTTTGGGCCAGACCCTCACCTTCAGTTGAAAGCTTGGGCTTGTCCGCGCTGGAAGAGGTATCGGAAACTCCTTTGCTGGTACGCGACATAGCTTCCAAATTTGTCAGCATTGCATTCTGAAACTGTTGCCACTCAAATGTCTGAACGGCTTTTTGCCTATCTAGATTTGACTCCTGTACCATAAACCTAAATCCTTTCATAAATATTCTAGCACAAAAAGCTAATTCCCCCTGCTTATTTTTAAAGAACCTTATTTCAGGCCGCAATGTAAACAATTCTTTGTCTCCCTGACATTAAACAGCTACATTGCGGCCTGGAAAAAATAGGCAAGCCGGCGACTTGCCTTTACCAGCGCCACCTGGCTTTCTACTCTGCCAGCCTGTTAAGACTCTTACGGGTCTTCCGGTATTCCATCTCCTGCTGATGGTCACTGCTGCAATAAACCTCAATCCGCAAGCTTCCCCTGTAAACGGCGAAGCGCGTTTGGCCGGGCAAAATTGTTTCCTTGCAAAAGTGACAAAGGCACTTACCCTTAGCCACCTCTTCCTTCACAACCAAACACAGGATTCTGCGCAAACTTTCCTGCGCACACCTTTCCCTGGCTCTTTTATTGGCCGCGGTATTCTTCATTTAACAACCCCCTTTAATTACTTATGTTTCCTCTAACATCCGGATCATAAACTGTTTCTATTTAATTATCAATTTAAAATGACAAAAATACTGTCTGAATTATTATAATATTACTTTTAAATATGAGCATTTTATCAATTTAAGCAAAATTGACGGAACTGATTGACAAAATTTAAAATTATGATTAAAATATCTTCAGTATGTACCAGGATATATTAAAATCAATTGGTTTGCAGCCAAAAGAAGCGCTTGTCTATGAAGCGCTGCTTAAATTAGGAGAAATTAGCATTAAACCGTTACTTAGGGAAACCGGACTTAAAAGAGGCAACCTATACGATATTTTATATTCTCTGGAAAAAAAAGAGTTATGTGAATTATCGCGCAAAGATAAAAAAACCCTTTTTCGGCCAACTTCACCACAAAATTTAAAAACCTTGGCTGAACTTGAGCAAGACAGAATTTCCAAAACCGCAAGAGAGTTAACGGTTATTTTACCGAAACTTGATGAGCAGTTTTTAA
>CAIWKW010000221.1 GCA_903913365.1 Candidatus Doudnabacteria bacterium
CAAATATTTTATTTAAAATTAGTGGCTATTAGTTTCGTTTGTACCTTTGTCAATTTGTATTTTAATTAATAAGGTTACACCTCTGTCGGATCCGCAACCGACCTTCCCAAAACGATTAAAAATACCAACGGAGCAAGCAGCCAGAAAAATCCGGCTCCGCCCGAAACGAAAATCAGATTTATAAGCGGGGAAAAATACAGCCCCGATACCGATAAATAAACCAGGACTGTGTTAATCAACAGGCCAACTTGCAAAACGGAAAACACCAGGGTAAACGGTATGGAAGAAAAATGCCTGCCGTCGGCCGAAGTTCTGAAAGCATAACGGCTGAGCAATACAAACAAAAGAATAAAAATTAAGGAAAAACTTATTAACTGCTGCATTGAGGCAAGATTTCCGGGAAGCTTCTGGTTAATGGCGTTGCTCAGCCAGGGAGCTTCAAGAACCATCAGCTTGGCAATATACAGACTCATCAGCAGGCTGATAATTCTGCCTCTTCCCGCTGAAAATGCGTAGAAAACCGCAGCCACTCCCCAAAATAAAAAAATAAATAATTCCCAGCTGGGCGAACGCCAATTGAAATTGTGTATTAATAAGTTTGCTTCTGCGGGCGAAATTAACGATAACATTTTTCTTTGTATTTATAAGGTAATTTATTTTATTATAACACAAAAATTATTTGTTTGCAGGAGGGCAAAAATCCCAAATCATTTTAAACCAGGTGCGATAGGTTTCGGCAAGCTGGGCGTGCTGCATTACAAAAATATTCACATCATCGCCAACCCTGCCTACTTCCGCGCTCGTAAAGCTAACAATATAGTCACCAAAAATATCTATCATTCCCGGAGTGGCGTATTTTTTCGGTAAAATTTTATATTTTCCGCCGCCTTCCTTTAACGCGTTGGGAAATTGTTCCTTTACCCGAGGGTCATAAAGAGTTAAAAACTTTTTGCCTTTGCGTTTAATTGCTTCGTTAAAATCCGTCACGTATTGCCTGTCTATCCCCGGAGTTAGCCACATGGCTTTGGCCCCAAAAAAATATGTATCCTCCGCTACTCGAACCAAATCTTGTCTATAATTTTTATAGCCTTCCAAACCTTTATAAATATATGCCGCTTCAGAAAGAGGCTGGGTGGCGTATAGTTTTTTTAAATCCGGCAAAATTCCGGATAGACTCTTTTGTTTGGCCTGCAATACTTCCTGTAATTTGTCCGGGGTAACTGCGCGAAACTGGTGCTCACCTTTTTGAAAAATTCTAAAAACCAAGCCTTTTTCTATAAGCCTATTTAAAGCGTCGTAAACATTGCGGCGATGCACCTTTGCCTTCAAAGAAATCTCGGCCACGCCAATTTCCCCGACACTAAGCAGCGTCTCATAAATTTTTGCTTCGTTGGGGCTAAGCCCAATGTCTTCAAGTATTTCTGTATACATGGTTCGTGGTTCCCTTCTCCCCCTTTGGGGGAGATGTCGCTTCAGCGACAGAGAGGGTGCAGTTAATATCTTATTTAAACTATCTTTTTCAAATGGTGATAATTATCACCCATTGGTGATATTGGCCACTCATATAATATAGTTTATGCTATTGGGTCACCACTGTCAAACAGACGGTGAAACCAAAGGGGGAACAATGCAGTTCGATGATGTAGATTTGATGGTCATAGAGGTGTTACTGCGCGTCATCCGCTTGATCCGCAAAAGTGAAGCTGGACAAAACCATAGAGTTTTGAGCCTGACTCTAAACTCCAAAGACGACGGCAAGCATGACTTCTGGATTAGAGGCGAGGAAATTCTTGAGAACGGTGAGAGCACACAGATCGGCGGAAAAATACGTTGTATCCAAGGTCAGGAACGTATGTGGGCAAACTGCCTTATCCAAGGCTATGTCTATCTGCAAGGGTTTGATAAGTGTCCTTTCAAATCCGAGCATACCCCCAACAATGGGCTAAAAATTCTGGTGTGTAAGGACGCCAAAACCGGGAGTTACAGCTACATAACAGTTGGAGAATTTGAAATCTGAAAGGCAAGGAGAAACGAAAAATGTCCGTTTGGTGGAAGTACCTCGCTTGGTATTTGGTCGGCGTTGCTATTGGTATGGCTTCGCCAAAACAACAACTGATTGAGTCCCTGACAATTTTGGGACCAATCACGCTTACGGCCCTATTTGCTTCCCTGCTCGTGCCATTCGCCGGACTGTCGACTAACGAGCGCGTGCAGAAATATGCTTTGCAGTTCGCCATTGTGCCATTGTTCGGCCTCTACACTGTCCTACTGTGGCATACGGCAGCAATCGGCGGCATTGCCCTGTTTGTAAGCGCAGCTGGAGTCCATGTGTCATACTGGACTACCAGCTACCATTCCAGGCAATACCGGTTGGAACAATTTCGAGTGGGTTTTGGCCAGGCAATGCCAGCAACCACTCGGCTCATCGCGATGCTAAACAGTACTGGCCATGCGCATGAGGCCGATTCAATCGTCAGAGCAGTCTTGGCTGGTCAGCAACCAAACTTTACTGACACCACTAACCCACAAGCCGCTCTTGCACAAAAGGAGGCTGAAGGACTTTGATAACAAAAGCGGCGGACGCCTTGTGCGACCGCCGCTTCATCATTTTTTTCTAAAAACTCTCTTTTATATTTTCCCAAAAACCCTGGTCCACCTGCACACTCTCTCCCCTTTCATCCGCCAGTTGC
>CAIWKW010000222.1 GCA_903913365.1 Candidatus Doudnabacteria bacterium
AATGCTAAAAAATCAAAAGCTAATTTAATCATGAATAAACCATCACTCGAAAAACTCCTAAAACCTTACGACTATCACCTTCCGCCGGAACTAATTGCCCAAAAGCCGGCCAGCCCGCGCGACAGCGCGAGGCTTTTAATATACAGTTTAAAAAACAAATCCGTTAATTTTGATACATTTAAAAACGTCGGCAAATATTTGCCGAAAAATGCAATTTTGGTATTAAACGAAACTCGGGTTGTTCCCGCCAGGCTAATGGTAAAAAAAGACACCGGCGGAAAAGCGGAAATTTTGTATATAGATCACGATAAAAATTCGATAAAAGTCATAGCCAACCGAAAACTCAAAATAAACCAAACCATATCAACAGAGGGGGCGGGGGATAAACCTGTATTATTTGATGTCATTGCAGAAAAAGACAGTTTCTATTTTTTAAAACCAAATTTTCCGGTCAACAAAATCCGGTCAATTTTACAAAAATACGGCAAAACCCCTTTGCCTCCGTATATTAAACACTCGCCGTTGTCGGAAAAACAAAAACGGGAGCAATATCAAACCGTCTTTGCCAAAACAGGGGAGTCTGTGGCAGCGCCAACAGCGTCTTTGCATTTTACCAAAGCCCTGATGAAAAATTTGCAAAAACAGGGAATCACAATCAAATACGTAAATTTAAACGTAGGACTCGGAACTTTCGCTAAACTTAAGGAAGAAAATTTAAAAACCGGCAAATTGCACACGGAAACTTACGAAATAAGCAAAAAAACTTTTCAGGAAATTTTATTGGCCAAAAAACAAAACCGCCCGATTATTGCGGTGGGCACAACAGCGGTAAGAACCTTGGAAAGCGCGAGTAAAAACGGAAAACTAACTGGCTCAACAGACCTTTTTATAAGACCGCCTTATAAATTTAAACTTGTGGATAGCCTAATTACCAACTTTCACGTACCAAAATCAAGCCTGCTTATGCTGGTAGCCGGACTGGTTGGCAGAAAACAACTCTTTGAAATATACCAAAAAGCCATTAACAAAAAATTTAGGTTTTTTTCTTTTGGCGATGGAATGCTAATTATTCCTTAACTTTTTCAAAAAAGATAATGTATATTAACATATCAAGTAATTTTAAAATCCTTTTAAATAAGCCCAAAATATTTACAAAATTCGGTTTTTGCAGCAAAGCAGGCACTTTCTCTTGACATGTTCCAAAAAAAGCTTGATTTTATTGGGTTTTTTGGTTACTATTTAAATAGAAGTAAATTAATAACTAGCACCCGCTACTTTTCTTCATTTTAGGAGAAAATAGAAATGGGTTGCAGGAGACAAAAAAATATGACAAAGTCAGAAATTTTGCAGGCTTTAGCTGAAAAGCTCGGCAAGACCCGCAAAGAAGTGAGCGAATTTATGGAAGCAATGGTCGAAATGGCCTATGCTGTCACGAAAAAAGAAGGCGAATTTGTAATTCCCGGTATGGGCAAACTCCAAAAGAAGCACCGCGATGCTAGAATGGGCAGAAACCCGGCCACCGGCGAAAGCATATCAATCCCGGCCAAAACCGTCTTGAAGTTCCGCGTAGCCAAACAGGCCAAAGACGCCATTCTCTAATTTTAGGATAAACAAAACTCCGTCCCGCTTGCGGGACGGAGTTTTTTTATTTGCAAAATTGGTGATATACTTAAAAGACAAAAGACATTTGATACAAAAAATTGCCAAAGGTGCTCTTTGCCGCCAAAAAAGCAAAGGATGGCAAAGAGCACCTTTGGCAAAAAATAATCTTTATGACAAACACCATAAAAAAGATCCAACTGGAAACAAAAAAACAATTTGAAATTGTGGACATTACCGGAATAATCCAAAAAGCGATAATGGATTCTTCGGTAAAAGAGGGGATCGCCGTAATTTTTTGTCCGCATACCACAGCTGCCGTCAGGCTTAACCATAACGAACCTCTATTGATGCAGGACGTAATGAAAGCCCTTTACCGGCTGGTGCCCATAGATATAAGCTACAGCCATGATTTATTTGAAGTAAGACAAAATGTCTCTCCTAACGAACGCAGCAACGGGCACGCCCACGTAAAATCTTTTTTAATGGGATCTTCCGAAACTTTAATTATTGAAAAATCCAGTCCTGTACTGGGAGCAAAGCAAAGCGTCTTTTTTGTGGAGTTTGACGGCGGGCGCAGCAGAGAAGTGTTTGTTAAAATTATGGGAGAATAGGGATCCACAAATAGAAGTTTGTCCACAAATCACTAATAATGCAAATATAAACAAATCTCCGATTTGCGAAATTTGTTCCCATTTGTAATTTGTGGATAATTTTATATTTTTAATTTTTTGGAACAACAATGGTAAAAAAGCTGATTGTTTTTATTTGTCTTCTTGTTTTTATAGCCTTAGCAGGCACCTATTTAGCCGTAAAGCTGGAAAACCGACCCAAAGTGGCCAAACTTGATATAAAAGCCCCTAGCGTCAATATTACGCTTCTTGAGGGGTGGAATAAGGAACAAATAGCCGGCTATTTACAGGACAAAGGCATAACAACATCAGTTAAATTTTTGGAAGCGGAAAAATCTTTTGACACAACCGACTATCCGATACTAAGCAGTAAGCCAAAAACCAGCGACCTGGAAGGCTTTTTGTTCCCGGATACCTATTTTATTCCCGAAAAACCCTTGAGCAACCAGGACATTAACAGCATTATCATTAAAAAAAGTCTGGATAACTTTGTTCAAAAAATTACCCCTCAAATGCAGGCCCAGGCGGCTTTGGACAATATGAGCCTGTATCAAATAATTACTCTGGCTTCCGTAATTGAAAAAGAGACGGGCGCGGACAATACCGAAAAAAAGACGGTTTCGGGAATTTTCTATAATCGGCTAAAAGCCGGCGTACCGCTTGAAAGCGATGCCACAGTCAGCTACTTTACCAAACACAGCCCAATTTCCGTAGACGATACCAAAATAAAAAACCCTTATAATACCTATTATTATAAAGGCTTGCCTGTGGGGCCAATTTGCAACCCGTCTCTAAATTCCATTATGGCCGCGCTGCAGCCGGCCAAAACGGACTATATGTTTTTTCTAACCGACCCGAAAACCGGGCAAGCGGTTTATGCGGTAACCTACGATCAGCATTTACTTAATAAACAAAAATATTTAAGATAACGCCATCAAAGGCGTTATTTTAAACATAACTTCACAACCGAGCCTGAAGAGCGGCTATAAAAATATTTATATTTTTTTACCTTGTTCCAAGTTCTCCAATATCATACCTAACACCCTCATTCTCTTTAACTCGTTATCAGGAAAACGCGGACTTAAATGTGGCATATTAGCAGTAAAAGACCTTATGTTTGATTTTTTTCTTTCTAATAAATTCTCCCCCAATGTTCCGCCAAACTCTTTTTTCTGATCACCAGCTTCTTCAATCATGCCGGGGGTATAAGTGGTTAAATCTTTTAAGCCATAAATCGCCGTAATTTTAGTATTCTGCTTTGGCTCAAATTTATTGCCTAGTTTTGTAATTATATTACGCAAAACTTTCCTTTTTATTTGCTTTTGACCTTCTGACATTTGTGATCTAATGCCTCGATTTTCCAACATCTTATTTATATAAGCGGCAAACTGGGCTTTACCAGCTTCAATTCTTTTGACTTCCGGTAAACGGATTTCATGCAAAGAGTCCAAAACAAAACCAACAGGAATCTGCAATTTTTTTATTTTTGATCGGCTAAGGGATACCGGCACCTCAGCTCTAATTTCCAAATAAGGTAAATTTTGGTTTTTTGCTTTCTCAAAATCTTGCGTGGCCGAACCGTGTTCAATTAACTGTTCACCAGCCCTAATGGCAATGTTGCTGCCCAAAGATATACCAAATAATTCAATAGTTTTAGTTTTCCCGGCATTTGGATCATTTTTTGACTCAATCAATTCTGCGTAAACTTTCCCCATTTCGTTATAAGGAGAGACTGACAATTTTTCGCCGAATTCAGGCGTTATTTTTCCTAGCTCGTTAGTTGGCATGCCAAGGGTTATTATTTCCCGATCTTCCAAATTCTTATTTTCTTGCAAGGCTTTAAGTGCGGCGGGCAGATATTTAACACACTGAGACATAGCCTCTTCAACAAAAGTAAATTCATTTCCCTCCGCAGTTGCCAAAGCGGAGCCAATTACATATTGCTGCTTTACGGGGGTCTGGGTGGAAGCCTCCAATTCAACGGGCAGATTGCCCGCATATTTTTGGTAAATGGTTTTTGCCAGCTCCAATACTTTAACAGAAGTGTAGGGTAATTCCGCACCAAACTTTTCGGATTTAAAAATCTTTATGTTTTTTATTTCTTGCTTTAAAAACTCATACAAAAAATCTCTAATTTTTTGAGCTCTTTCAGTCTCGCCTTCATATTTGCGCAGATATGCTTCTATGGCCGCTTCGCCATTAGGAAATTCAGCCTGACTATTTGAGTCAGCCAAATTTTCTATTGGGTTGTTAAACTCTGGGGATAGTTTTTCTGGCATAAACATATTTTCTTTATTCCAATTTGCTGCCGATAAACGATTGGTTGCCGTTTAAAAATGAGTTGATATCCATTTCATTTTTCCCTGCGGGTTGCAGGGTTTTTATTTTTAAAAATGTTCCTTGGCCGCACACAACAACCCCGCCCTCTGTCACCGCACCAGGATTTAAAGATTCCGCTCCCTGAACTTCTGTTGGCAAGCAATCGGTAATCTTTAAAATATTTTCATTCCAGGTGGTCCAAATTCCCGGCCAAATATAGAAGGCCCGGAATTGATTATAAATTTCCTGGGCGGTTTTTTCCCAATTGATTTTACCGTCCGCTTTGCTGATTATTTTGGTAAAGCTGGCGCGCGCTTCGTCCTGAGGCAGGGGAGTAATTTTACCCGAGGTATAGTCTTCCAAAGTTTGATTAACAATACCGGCCGAGAGTTTGGCCAGTTTATCCGAAAGGGTAAAAAAATTATCATCCGGGTCTATACCGGCAATTTCCTGGGCAAGCAGGGGGCCGTCATCAACTTTTTCATCCAAAACAAAAATACTGGTGCCGGTTTGCTCGTCGCCGTTTAGCAGGGCAAATTGGATGGGGGACGAGCCGCGATATTTCGGCAAAACCGAAAAGTGCACGTTTACGGTTTTAAGCCGCGGCAAGTTTATCAGTTCGATCGGTAAAATTTTTCCGTAAGCCACCACCACAAAAATATCCGC
>CAIWKW010000223.1 GCA_903913365.1 Candidatus Doudnabacteria bacterium
ATCTCACTCCTGCTCAATATGTCAAATAACTCTCGTGTGGATATCCTTGCTACTTGCTACAAGCTACTTACTACTCACTTCAGTGGTGCCCATGGCGATGGGCGTGCTGCTCTTTGCGCACCTGGATATGGCGTTTTTTATGCAAAAAAATTACGGAAAGACCCAAAACCAGATAAACAATCCAAAAATCGGAACTTGTAAAAATTTTGTACCCGGTATAAGCGCTGGTAATTATCAAATCAAAAAATAAGTCAACCAGAAACCAAACAATAACTATAAAAAAAACTTCCAGATAATTTAAAATGCCCAACCGCCTGACAATTGCCGCGCCCAGTACCGCCGACAAAAGCCAAAATACCAATGACTGAAGGCCAGGATTGGATAAAACCTGGTTGTTAAAAAACCAGACTTTCAGCAAAGTCATACATAGCCACTGTAAAAACGAATAAAAAAACAATTGCTTTATAGACATGGCGAAATTCCAAATTTCATAATGCTATTCTGGTAAAAAACTTTTTCCACGCCGCTATTTTAGAATTTTCGGTTTTTTTAAGACCGCTCTGCGGACAACTTTTCTTTTTACGGGAACAGGACTGCTCTTTGCGGCAATTAGCGACGAATCGGCCAAATCTTCCAATTGCCAAAGGTCGGACTCCAAGCGCTGTTTTACTGCAACCATTCTCGATCCCAAATTTTTATTTTTTCCGGATGGAAAATAATTTCTGGCCATGTGGTCTATAAAACCGCCGTGACTTCCCTCTTCGTAAACCGCTCTAAACCAATAAAGCCCCAGCCAAATTCCGTACCAGCAACCGAACATTAAGACAATTGTTAAAACAGAGTAATCCAAAGCGGCAAATTGAACGTAAGTCAAACTCGTCCCAATTATGCCCTGTTCCAGTAAAAATAAATAAAAGAAAACCACAATGCGGTCAATAATCAAAAATAACAACACGCCCAGCAATGCCGTTAAAAACACATAGAAAGATTTTTTTGCCATATAATTTTTTGTTTCTTAACTCAAATTGATTTATTTTTATTATAGGACATTTTTTTATTTATGGCAAACAAAGAAAATGACAAAAATAAAAAAATGAGCAAAATTGACAAAAATACAATGCAGTCTATTTATGTCAATTTTTTAAATTTTGTCAATTTTGCTCAATAGATTAAAGGTTATTTTGCGCTAAGGATGCTCTTTTTGTAGCTGCCTAAGTTATCAAGAGCCACGCCGGTACCCTTTGCCACACACAACAGCGGCTCTTCGGCCAAAAAACACGGTACGCCCAAACTTTGAGAAATATAATGATCCAAATTCCTGAGCATGGCAGTACCGCCTGTCATTATCATTCCTTTATCGATAATATCGCTGGCCAGCTCCGGCGGAGTTTCCTGAAGCACATGTTTAACCGCTTTAACAATTTCCAAAAGTTCATCGGAAATAGCCTGAACCACTTCATTGGTAGAAACGGTTACCACTTTGGGCAAACCGGAAATCATGTCGCGGACTTTTATTTCCATTACTTCTTCTTCGCTCAAAACCACGGCACTGCCGATGTTGATTTTAATTTCTTCGGCCGTGCGGTCGCCAATGGCCAAACCGTGCCTTTTTCTGACAAACTCCACAATAGCTTGATCCAACCTGTTGCCGGCCACGCGCACGGAAGTGGAATTGACTATACCGCCCAAGCTGAGCACAGCCACGTCTGTTGTTCCGCCGCCAATATCAATAACCAAATTGCCGCGAGCTTCACTAATTGGAATGCCGGCGCCAATAGCCGCGGCAACCGTCTCTTTAATTACGTATGCCGATTTGGCTCCGGCAGCAATGGCCGCATCAACCACAGCACGCCGCTCCGTGGAGGTAATTCCGCCCGGCACGCTAATCATAACCTCAGGACGGAAAAACCGAATATTGCCCAAAGCTTTATTAATAAAATATCTTAGCATGGCCTCGGTTACGCGATAATCGGCAATAACCCCGTCTTTCATCGGCCGGCTGGCCACTATAGTCTCCGGCGTCCTTCCAAGCATATCTTTAGCTTCCTGCCCCACGGCCAAAACCCTATTTTCTTCCAAAGAAATAGCTACAACGGTAGGCTCATTAATAATAATCCCCCGTTTTGGCACATAAACCAAAGTGTTCGCAGTACCCAAATCTATACCAATTTTTGTCTCAAACATAATTAAATGAACATAAATGACAAAATTGAGCAAAAACTATCTGACCCATATTTTTATCATTTTTTTAATTTATTTAACATTTGTCATTCCGTTCCAATACCACTCATTATAACAAAACTACCCAATTGAAACAATGGCAAAATTGAGTTATTATATACTGTATATGACAAAAAAAATCCGCTATTTAATTCTTGCATTGGGCTTTGTGGTTTTTATTATTTTGGCCCCGGTTATTGTCCTTTATGTCAGAGGCATGGTTTACGATTTTAAAACCCATTCTTTTGTCAGCACCGGTATTTTGGCCATTAGAACCGATCCAAAAAACGCCGACATTTATTTGAACGGAAAATTAAAAAGCAAAACCTCCGGGGATATAAAATTTCTGCTGCCCGGAGAGTACGAAGTAACTTTTAAAAAACAGGGCTACAACGACTGGACTAAAAGATTGGTAATCCAACAAAGCCAAGTAACCTGGGCAAGCCCGTATTTAAATAAAACCTATTTGCTGCTGAAGAATCCGGGCTCAAAAATTTTTGACAACAGCGTACTGGATTTTTACAATCAAAATGGACAACTAACTTATTTAACCGCAGATAAACTTGTAAGAGCCTCCGCTTCCGACATAAACCAGAAACAAACCTATCAGCTTCCTAAACCAGTAAACAAAATTTTGGCAGTGGACACAAACGGCAGCAATTTTATCTTGGCCTACAATACGGCCTCCTCAAGCAAAAAAACCATTCTAAATTTTAATTTTGCCAACGGGCAATTCACAGATATTAGCGAACTGTTTGGCAAGCCAAGCGACTTTCAATTTTCCGCCAATGGACAACTGTTTGCGAACGATTCCGACGATTTGTACCAAATTGACGTAAACGCAAAAAGCAAAACATTGATAGCCGACAGCGTCAACGCTTTTTATTTTCAAGCTAACGATTTATACGCCACTCAAAAAATCTCCACCAGTACCGAGCTCTGGATTAGCCAGACCCCCTACACTCAACCCCAAATATTGATAGACAGCGTGCCCAACTTTTCTTCCGGAAATTTATTTGTCACTTTTGAAAAACAAGTACTTTTGTTGGCTGACGGCAATTTGTACCTGGCCAATTCTTCCATGCAAAAAATTGCAGACGGAGTTAATAAATTTTCTTTTGATTCGCGCAATTCGATTTTTTCAATCCTTCATTACGGAGAACTTGACTACTACGGCTCGCTTGGACAAAGCCTTAATTTTATAACCAGGAGCAGCCACCCTTTGGATAATTTAGATGTTAAATCCGAAATTGGCTACGCGTTTTTTTCCTCCGGCAACGAAATTGACGCCATTGAATTGGATACCCACGACAGCCAAAATCAATATACCCTGTATACCGGCCAAGCCTTACAGAAATTCATTGTCGACGAAACCGATAATAATATAATAATTTTGGACGGCGGAGAGCTAAAAATCGTAAAACTCAGGTAATCTATAAATTATCCACAAATCACTAATACTGCAAATGGGAGCAAGTCCGAGGATTTGCTCCCATTTGTTTTCATTTGTGATTTGTGGATAATTTTATATTTTTTCGTCTATTGCCTCATTCACCAGCTTGTCGGCTTCTTTATTCAGCTCTCTCGGGATATGATGGAAATCCGCAGTTTCAAAATTATGCAACAGTTTAAACACTTCGCCGGCTAAGATTTTTAAAGTCGGCTCTTTTATTTTGTATTTGCCCTGCATTTGCCGAACAATAAGCTCGCTGTCCATATTTATATGAAGTTTTTTTGCGCCTATTTCCTTGGCGGATTCCAAGGCCATAATCAAGGCCTTGTATTCGGCCACATTATTGGTTGCCTCGCCAATATATTTTTTTAAGGCTTTAACAATTTTACCCTGCTCGTCTTTTATTGTGGCGCCAATACCCGCAGGCCCCGGGTTTCCCCTGGCTCCGCCATCGGTGTTTATTATTAATTTTTCATTCATAATAATTAATATCTATAATATTTAACGGCAAATGTATCTTAAAATCTGTAAATGTCTAATTATGCTAATTAACCTAATTATTCTAAATAAATCCCAATGATAAAATACATAAATTTAGACATTAGGCATTAAAAATTATTTAGGTTAATTAGTATAATTAGAAATTAGAATAATTAATCAGCCACCCTCAAATCCACTACCCTCAACTTTAATGCGCTGTTTCCATTCCAATTATCTTCGGTTAACTCGCAAGCTACGCCTACAGTATCGCCGACTTTGCAGGTTTTTTCAAGATGACCCGAGTTAAAGGCAATGGCCGAAACTTTTTTACCGCCTTTTTCAAGCTGCAGCTGCATATGCTGGCTGGCCGCTCCTACCAATTTTATGGCGTTAATTTTCATCCCGCTGATCAAAAATTTCGGGCGGTGGTTGTCCACGCCAAAAGGCTCAAAGGCTAGTAACAAGTTACAAGTTACAAGTGACAAGTCTTCCGGTCCAAGTTCAGCTTCCAGACTTAGGACTTTTTCCGATTTTGTTTCGTCAAAGTTGGCTTCCGCGTATTCCAAAAGTTTTTGGTAAAAAGCCTCCACTTTGCTTGATTCCAAAGACAGCCCGGCCGCCTGTTTGTGCCCGCCAAACTTAAGCAAATATTCGGAAGAAAACTTTAAAGCTTCCAGCATGTCAAAATCGCCGGCGGTTCGGGCAGAGCCGGTGCAGATACCGTCGGTTTTTTCTAAAGCAATCACCGGCTTGTTATATTCTTCCGCCAAGCGTCCGGCCACAAGACCGACCACGCCTTTGGGCCAGCCATCGCCAACCACCACCAAAATTTTCCTGTCTTTAATTGAAATTACTTTTTCTTTGGCTTCGCTTAAAGCCTGCTCCGTTAACTGGCGGCGTCGCAAATTAATCTGTTCCAAGGCTGCTGATTTCTGCTGGGCAGATACCGCATCGGTTTCCATAAGCAAATCCAAAGCAACATTGGCATGTTCCAGGCGTCCCGCGGCATTTAAACGCGGAGCCACCACAAAACCTAAAGTATAAGTATCAGCCGGCTTACTTTGTAAATCCAAACCGGCCGAGGTCATAAGAGCCCTAAGCCCAGTCCACTTAGTTTTTTGCAAAACCTTAAGGCCATATTTTACCAGCAGCCGGTTTTCCCCCATTAAACTATGACAATCGGCCACAGTACCTATGGCAACCAAATCCAGCAGCCACTTTTCCCATCCTGCCGTATACTTTTCACTTTCAACTTTTAACTTGTCACTTTTAAGCAACCCGCAAGCCAGTTTAAATGCCACACCAACACCGGTAATTTCGCGATAAGGATACTTATCCAAATTATTTTTTGGATTTATGAGCGCAAAAGCCTTGGGGATTTCGCCGATAATTTCATGGTGATCGGTAATAATAAAGTCTATATTGTTTTCCAAACAAAAATCAGCGGCATCGCAGGAATTGGTACCGCAATCAACCGTAATTATTACGGTTGCACCATCGCTCTTAATTTTTGACATGGCGTCAAGATTTACGCCATAACCTTCACTGAAACGATCCGGAATGTAAGACGAAACCTCTGCCCCGAGATACCTGAAAGTTTGCTGGAGCACGGCGTTGGAAGTAACAGCATCCGCGTCATAATCCCCGTAAATGCAAATTTTTTCCTTATTCTCAATGGCCAGCCAAAGTCTATCCACGGCTTTTTGCATGTCCTGAAATAAAAAAGGGCTATGCAAATTCTCATACTTTGGCTCCAAAAAATCCTTAATTTTTTCTTTTTCAATTAGTCCGCGATTGTATAAAAGCTGGGCCAGAAGCTGGGGATATTCCGATAATTTACCAGCGTCATCTTTCGGTATTTGAGGTTTTAATTTCCAAATCTTAGACATACATTTCTTTAATTTCTAATGTAGTTTGCCGATTTATCGGCATAAAATCTTTAATTTCTAATGTAGTTTGCCGATTTATCGGCATAAAATCGAAGCCTGATAAATCAGGCAACTACATACTCAAGAATTCTTCCCTATTATTCTACCAGCAATAACCAAATAAAAAAAGGCACTGCCAATGCCCCTACTTCCTACTTCCTACTTCCTACGAGGCACTTCGTCAATCACGCCGAGTAAACTAATCCCGGTCATCTCCCCTGGCTTGGGCAATCCGAATAAATCCAAAACCGTTGGCGCCACATCGGAAATAACCCCGGCCGGCACGCGGCTCGATAAAAACACAAATTTTCGTTTGTAAGAAAAAGGGAATTTAAATTCATTGGCAGCCATCAAAAAAGGCACCGGATTGGTGGTATGGTCTTTGTCAATGTCTCCGTTTTTAGGATTAATCATTTGCTCCGCGTTGCCGTGATCCGCGGTAATAAGCAAAACGGCGTCGGTTAAAAGAACCGCATCCAAAATTTTCTTTAAAACTTTATCCACGAATTCCACGGCCGTAATAACCGCCCGCAAATTTCCCGTATGACCCACCATGTCCGTATTGGCAAAATTGGCCACAAAAAAATTAGTGCTGCTGCCGGTAATTTTATCCGCCAACAGGCTGCCAACTTTTTCCGCGGACATTTCCGGATGATCGGAATAATTTTTACTGTTTTCCGGGCTGGTTACAATTACCCGCTCTTCGCCCGGATATTTGTCGGTTTTACCGCAGTTGAAAAAAGCCGTAACATGAGCGTACTTTTCGCTTTCCGCAATGTGAAACTGGGTAAAATTATTTACGGATAAAACTTCCGCCAAGTTATTTTTTAAATTGGTATAGCTAAAAGCCACGTGCACCGGCAAACCCGGGGCATATTCGGTAATGGTGGCAAAATATAAATTTTGCAGAACCGGACGCCTAAATTCCTCGGGTAAAGCTTCAGGTTTAACGAAAGCTTCTGTCAGTTGCAAAGCCCTGTCGGAACGAAAATTAAAAAAGATGACCGCGTCATTTTCAGAAATTTTACCGGTCGGCTGTCCGTCTTCCGCAACAATTACCGTTGGCTTAATCATTTCATCAAAAATTTGAGCCTGATAATTGGCATTTACGCATTCTTCGGCAGATTTAGCCTTAATCCCTTTTCCGTCCACTAAAGCCTGATAGGTCAGCATGGTCTGCGCCCAATGCCCGCCCCTGTCCATGGCGTAAAATCTTCCGGCCATAGTGGCAACTTTACCAACGCCTATTCGAAAAATTCGCTCGTTCAATTTTTTTAAAGATTCCAGTGCGACTTTGGGATCGGTATCGCGGCCGTCGGTGAACATATGAATAAAAACTTTTTTTATTCCTTTATCCGCGGCCATGGAAATTAAAGCATACAAATGCTCATCGTAGCTGTGTACTCCGCCCGGACTGTTCATCCCCATTAAATGCAGGCTGGAATTATTTTTTAACACATGGTCCATGGCTTCCAAAAAAACCGGATTTTTAAAAAATTCTCCGCTTTGAATTGAGGCGGTAATTCTGGGCAAATCCTGGCCCACTATTCTTCCCGCGCCAATATTTAAATGCCCCACTTCGCTATTACCCATTTCTCCCCACGGCAAACCGACCAAAGGACCGGAGGCCTGGAGAGTCAGACAAGGAAAATTACTGACAATATAATCGAAAGTCGGGGTTTGCGCCTGGGTAATTCCGTTACCGCGTCCGTCCGGAGCCACGCCGAAACCGTCGAAAATAACCAGGACGACTTTTTTATAGACCTTATGCCGCATAATGGAGTTAATGGCAAAAATTAAAAAATTGACAAAATTGACATAAATATAACCGCAGCATATTTTTGTTCATTTTCGTCATTTTTGTCATTTATGTCATTGAGTGCTTATTATTTAGGTCAATTATCATAAAGATCTCCCGTAGGGAGAGAAATTAGAATAATTAGATTAATTTAGTTTTGCCTCTATTTCCAGCAGCCGATTATACTTCGCCAGCCGCTCCCCTCTGCACGGTGCCCCTGACTTCATATATTCCGCGTTTACCGCCACGGCCAAATCGGAAATAAATGAATCGGATGTTTCTCCGCTGCGGTGGGAAATAACAATTTTATAATTATTTTTTTGCGCCAGTTTAATAGCCTGAAGGGTTTCAGTGAGAGTGCCAATTTGATTTACTTTAATTAATACGGCATTGGCTATTTTTTGGGTAATGCCCATTTGAATTCTGCCCGGATTGGTAACAAAAACATCATCGCCAATCAGCAAAGTCTGTGCGCCCAAATTTTGAGTCAAAAATTTCCAGCCCAAAAAGTCATCTTCCGCACAACCGTCTTCAATGGCCATTAAAGGATATTTATTCAGCCATTTTTTATATACCTGATAAACATTGGAGGGCTTGGCGGAAATTTTGGAAGCCTTAAATTCATATTCGCCTTTTTTTTCGTCAAAAAATTCGCTGGAAGCCGCGTCCATCCCCAAGGCGAATTCCGTACCCAATTTGTATTTTGCGGTTTTTATCGCCGTCTCCAGCTGTTTTAAGGCATCTTCGTTGGACGGCAGCTTTGGTGCAAACCCGCCTTCATCGCCAACCGATACCGTAAGGCCGTGGGAAGCTAATTGATTTTTTAGCGCATGGTAAACCTCTGATCCCATGCGCAATTTGTTGGCAAAACTTCCCTTAAGGGGAATAATAAAAAACTCCTGAATATCCAAACCGCTGTCCGCGTGCTTACCGCCGTTTATAACGTTAAAAAAAGGCGTGGGAAGGCTTTTTGGTTCGTAGCCATATACTTTAGCCAAATAAGAAAAAAGCTCCAATTTTTGCCTTTTTGCCGCTAACCTCGCAACAGCCAAAGATACGGACAAAATTGCATTTGCGCCAAGTTTTGCTTTATTGTCCGTACCATCGAGCTCCAGCATTATATTGTCAATCTTCTCCTGCTTGTCCGAGCTTATCCCCTTTATTGCCGGAAAAATTTTATCATTTACATTATGGCAGGCTTTAAGCACGCCCTGGCCTCCATAACGCTTTTTATCCCCGTCGCGAAGTTCCAAAGCCTCGTGTATTCCGGTGGAAGCCCCGCTGGGAACACTTGCAGTAGCGCTAACATCACCTGACCAAACAGTGGTCTGAACAGTTGGATTTCCCCTGCTGTCCAGCACTTCCATAGCCTCGATTTTTGTAATTTTCA
This sequence comes from Candidatus Doudnabacteria bacterium, assembly GCA_903913365.1. Classification (GTDB taxonomy): domain Bacteria; phylum Patescibacteriota; class Doudnabacteria; order UBA920; family UBA920; genus PALSA-1336. The sequence goes on from CAIWKW010000223.1 coordinate 9,270, forward strand.
TGATTTTTGATGTCTTAATGCGGTAATTTATTACATTATAACACAAAACAGGGTTAGTTACCCTGTTTTCCTTTTTTTGGAATAGATAATACAAGGCCGGCCAATGGCCGGCCCTACACCAAAGTTATCCTTATAATTTCAACCGAGGGTTCAACAAAGTTGTCTTAATATTATTTTCATCCATTTCCCATTGTTTAGGGTTGTTTAAAATATACTCACGAATTTTATTCAGCTCTTCATCGGAACGAATTACGTGATCATAAAATGAATGTTGCCATTCAAAATCTTCATTTTCTGTTTTATGGATTGTTTTAGATGTGACATTTTTGTAGGAACTAATAATAACGGAAAGGCTTGGTGCCCTGTAGGGCCCGCCATTGGCGGGCCGTTCATTAATGACCACAATCCCATGCAAATGATTCGGCATAACGACAAACACATCCAATCCAATACCTAAATAATGGCTAGGAATTTCTCTCCAAAATTGCTCCGCAACTTTCCCCTGACCGTTTAAAACCATAATATCTTTTTCAATCTTGCCAAAACTTTCCAAGCGCCTGTTTACACAAATGGTCACAAAATAATAACCTGGTTTTCGGTAGTCAAATTTTGGTAAACGATAGGATTTTCTTTGAGGTGGATTATCCATAAACACGGCCAGCCAATGGCTGGCCCTACATAACGCTATTTCAATGCCTCGATTCCCGGAAGCTCTTTTCCCGCCAAATATTCCAGCATGGCTCCCCCGCCCGTGGACACGTGGTCTATGTGTTCAAACTGATGGGATAGCCTTACGGCATCCACGGTCTCTCCGCCTCCGACTAAGCCATAAGCCGAGCGCGTGGAAACCCCGCCAACCACTCTGGCAAGCGACATGGTGCCGGTATCAAACGGTTTAATTTCAAAATGCCCCAAAGGCCCGTTCCAAACAATTGTCTTTGCCGCTTTGAGTTGCTGGGCAAAAGCCAAAATGGTTTTTGGGCCAATGTCCAAAACCATTTCTTTCTTGCCAATTTCGTGAGGCGCGCAAACCCGAATGGAATATTTGTCCATTTTTTCATCCGCCACCACCACATCCAGAGGCAAGAAAATTTTATCTTTATAGTTTTTCTCCAAATGCCAAGCGGTTTTTTCCGCCGTTTTTTCCACCTTGGAAAGTCCTATTTCATAACCCTTGGAAAGAAAAAATAAATTGGAAATGCCTCCGCCAAGCAAAATTTTATCCGCTTTTTTTGCCAAATTTTGAATGGTTTCCACTTTATCGGAAATTTTTATTCCGCCCATCATCAAAACAAACGGCTTTTGGCTTTTATGCAGAACCGTGTCCAAAGATTTAATTTCCTGCTCCAGCAATAACCCGCAATAGCTGTCCAAATATTTCGTCACACCGACCGTGGAAGCCGCGGCGCGGTGGTCCACGCCAAAAGCGTCATTAACATAAACGTCCGCAAGTGCGGAAAGCTTTTTGGCAAAAACCGGATCGTTTTCTTCCTCGCCTTTATAAAAACGCAGGTTTTCCAAAAACACCAAGTTTTTGGCTTCAACTTTTTCAATCTGCTTTTGGACTTTTTCTTCCGCAATATTGCCGGTAAAAAATACCAGGTGGGGAACTTCGTATTTGGCAACTTTGTCTTTTGTTTCGGCAAATTTTAAAAACAACCTATTGGCCAAAAATTCCGCCACCGGCTTTAGGGTAAATTTTTCGTCTTTTTTCCCTTCCGGCCTGCCCAAGTGCCCGCACAAAATAACTTTGTTCCCGTTTTCCATGAGAAGCTTAATCGTGGGGACTATTTGGTCAATTCTAAAACAATCCGCCACGCCGTGGGTTTTTTCGTCAATTGGGACGTTAACGTCAACACGTAACAGGACGGTTTTATTTTTTAGATTTGAGGTTCTTAGGTATTTCATAACTACAGAACTACTGATGATACGAATCTACAGATGCCTACAGATTCATTCATTTAAAAATTATTAGGGTTAAGAACTCTTTTTATTTGAACGCGTTGACTGCGAAAATTCACTAAGATGCCTAATTTTAAATTAGTTTGAATTAAGTATCTTTTTACTTGATCATAGTGTTCTTTTATTAAAAAAGGTTGCGTTTTTAATTCTAAAACTATTATACCTTCAATGATAAAATCAGCAATATTACCGGAATCCCCTATTCTAACTTCCCTCTGGTAAATAACATTCCGTTCTTTAAATTTTTTTTCCACTAAATCACCAAATTGTTTTTCTCTAGCATATGCACCCAGCTCTTTATGGACCTCAATTAAAATACCGTTAATTTTATAAGTAATATCCCCATATAGGAAACCCTTATCGCTGATTAAACAGTCTGTAGGCATCTGTAGTGTTTTAATTCTGTTATTCTGTAACCCCTATCATAATTGCCTCTTCCACCAGCCGATTGCTATAACCAAACTCGTTATCGTACCAAGCCACTACTTTTACAAAGTTGCCGTCCACCACTTGGGTTAAGGCCAAATCCACAATTGCCGATGCCGGATTGCCGACTATATCGGTCAGTACCAGCTGTTCATTGCTCACTTCCAAAATGCCTTTGTACTTCGGCAATTCAGCTGCTTCAATAAAAGCCTGATTCACTTCTTCTTTAGTTACGTTCTTTGCCAAAAGCAGGGTAAAATCCGACAGTGATCCAACAGGCGTAGGTACGCGAAACGACACGCCGTCAAACTTTCCTTTCAGCTCCGGAATGGCTTGGGTTGCGGAAATGGCGGCGCCGGTTGTGGTGGGGATTATATTTACCGCAGCAGCGCGGGCTCTCCGCAAATCGTTCATTTTTCCTCCGGGAGGAGGACCATCCACCAAATTTTGCTCGGCTGTATAGCTGTGGATAGTGGACATAAAGGCTTTTTGTACGCCGAATTTTTCCTGTAATACCGAAAGCACCGGAGCAATGCAGTTGGTTGTGCAGGAGGCGTTGCTGATTATGGGCTGGTTTTTGTAAGTGTCCTGGTTAACACCAAGAACAATAGTAGGTGTAATTCCTTCATCTTTTGCCGGCGCGCTAATAATTACTTTTCTTGCTCCGGCTTTAATGTGCGCCGAAGCTTTCTCGCTGTCCGTAAATCTGCCTGTGGATTCAATAACTACGTCCACGCCCAGTTTTCCCCACGGCAAAGCAGCGGGATCTTTTTCCGCGAATACCGGATACTTTTTTCCGTCTACGATTATATTAGTCTCGTCCGATTCCACTTTGCTGTGGTACCTGCCGTAGTTGCTGTCGTACTTCATTAAGTGCGCAAGTACGGCCGGACTGGTTAAATCGTTAATGCCCACCACTTCCAGTTCCGGTTTTTCCAAAGCGAGCTTAAAAGCCTGCCGGCCAATTCTGCCAAAACCGTTGATTCCAAGTTTGATAGTTTTCATAGTTTGTATATATTTTTAATTTTAATTATTTACTGTAGTTAATATTTAAATTTCTAATTGTACTAATTAACCTAATTAGGTTAATTAGAATA
>CAIWKW010000224.1 GCA_903913365.1 Candidatus Doudnabacteria bacterium
CAGCCCTTGTTCGCCGCCATAAGAAGGCCCATAAACAGGGCAAAATCCACGGAAGTTTTTAAATACACAAACATCCCGGCCAAAATATCGGCCGTATGCAAATGCAGGGCAATGGGCTGTCCAAACGGCAATTGGTTTAGTCCGGAGATGGCGGAAAATATTATAAAGGATAAACAAACAAAAACCGCCGCAGTTAAGCTTAGCGGGATAATTTGGTTAAAAACAAAATCTTTAGTCTTCATTTAATATGGAAATAGTCTTAATAGTATTAATTATTTTTTTCATGACCCAGGGCAGAGCTTTTAAGATGTTTAAAAAATCTTTTTCTGTCCATTGGGTAAGTGGCATTACTCATCTCAATATCAAAATCTTCGCCCAAGCAATCTATTATAGAAACTATGCACTCATTTGCAAAATCTACATTGGCATCTTTGCCATTTACCGATATCGGAATAGAAATTTTTCCGGTTTTGCTGTGCAATTCTTCCGAATACTCGGACAGATACATGCCCGACAGCAAAATGTTTTTTACGCCTAATTCTTTGAACAAGTCTATGAGTTTTTGCCATTCTTTATTCAGACTCTTATTGTCAAACTTTTGGCTATGGTAAAAATTTGGAACCGGGCTGTTCGGATAAGTTGGCAATAAATAAGAAGAATTTTTTGAATTTTTTGACCACTCAGTGCAGAGTTTTGAAGTTTCAGAGATTTTTTCTTCCACGTCGGCTACTACTATTGGGGGAGTATTTTCCGGCGGCAGGCTTAAACATCTTCCCAAAACCAAAAATGAGGAATAAGCGTCGCCTTTATCTTCCGTTTTGCTGGCATGATAATAGTCGCCGAAATCATTGGCAAAAAATGGATGCATAAAAAATCTAATTGTGCCGTCAAATTTAGCCGCCCGTTCTTTAAAAGAAATTTTTTGTTCTTCTGTCAGTTCGGAAAGCAAAAAAACTCTTTTTTCAAAGCCTTCAGATTCTTCTTGATTGTAAAATTTTTCAGGAGACATGTTACTGCAAATATTTTTTACCTTTTAATTCCTCGGGCAAATAATCATCTTCGTCGTATTTTTCATAGCCTTCGCCGTAGCCGAGGTCTTTCATTAGTTTAGTCGGTGCGTTGCGAAGTTTCAAGGGGATGGGCAAGTTGCCGGTTTGCTTTACGTCTGCTTGGGCTGCACGCAGGGCATTGTAGGCGGAGCGGTTCTTTTTACAGTTAGCCAAGTAAGCGACTCCGTGCGCGAGGTTAATGGCACATTCAGGATAACCGATTTGCAGGCAGGCGGCAAAAACCGCGTTGGCCACCACGAGTGCCGTGGGCTGAGCCAAACCAATGTCCTCGCTGGCAAATATGACCATTCTGCGGGCAATAAACTTGGGGTCCTCCCCTGCTTCCACCATCCGCGCCAAATAATACATTGCGGCATTTGCCTGGCTGGCGCGCATGCTTTTAATAAAAGCGGAAATAATATTGTAGTGCTCCTCGCCTTTTTTATCGTAGCGTAAAAATTTTGACTGAAGCGTGTTTTTTAAATTTTCGATTGTCAGCTTATCATAAAGGCTTAAGCAATTGTCTATCATAGTTAAAGCCTGGCGCGCGTCCCCGTTGGCCATTTGTATTAACCAGTCTGAAGCCTCTTTGCTGATTTTAACTTTGGACTGCTTGATGATTTTCCCAACTTCGGTATTTGAAAGTTCGTTTAATACAAACACGCGGCATCGCGAAAGAAGCGCCGGGATAACCTCAAAGCTTGGGTTCTCCGTGGTGGCGCCAATTAGCGTGAGTTTGCCGGATTCCACATAGGGAAGTAAAAAATCCTGCTGGGCTTTGTTAAAGCGATGGATTTCGTCCAAAAATAAAATTTTTGGCTGTCCGAGCATGGTGGGTTTTTCCACAATGCTGCGAATATCATCTTTGCCCGCGGAAACTGCCGAAAGCTCGTGGTACTCGGCGTTTACCGCTTTGGCGTAAATGCGCGCCAGCGTGGTTTTGCCCACTCCCGGCGGCCCCCATAGCAAAAAACTGAACAAATGGCGCGTTTCAATCGCCTGTCTTAGAGGTTTTCCTTCACCCACCAAATGCTCTTGTCCGACAAAGCCGCCTAAAGATGTGGGCCTGATTTTATTGGCTAAAGGTTCCATACTGTTATAGTATACGATTGTTCACTATAAATATAATACTATAATTAAGGCTTTTTGCAAATGTCTATTTAGGCCTGCTCATAGCCCCACTCCTCAGAATCAATTAACATTGGCTTTGCCTGATCGGGAAATTCGGAATTTCCGACAAAAATTATATTTTCCATTATAGGACTTTTGTGATTTTCTTTATCAATTTCTTGAGAGTTAATACCTATTTCTTTAAGGCGCGGTGCAATGAGATCAACAAATTTTTTTGCTTTAAGCTTAAGCTTTTCCTGTTCAGTCGTATCCAGTTTCTCAATGTCTATAATTTTATCTATAAATTTAAAAATTGACCATTTCCTGCCTCCCCTGTCCACCACAAAACCAACCGGCTGTTCTATCGGCAGGTCTTCACCGAACTTGGCCTTATAGCGCCGCGAGGAGTCGCGGTTAATGTTTAGCTCATGCAAAACCGATGACCATAATATTTCTTTTCGGCCTTCCGATTTTTGCCCTTCGGCGATTTCGTATTTTGCAACTGCCAGCTGCTCTTTGGCTCCTATTATTTGGCTCCCATCGCCGACTTTGTCGAATTTCGATTTAAAATAAAGATCATAAGCAAGCCCTCCTCCAAGCTCAGCGGCGACTCGAAATTTATTTCTATGCCCGAACGTTTCATCTTCTTTTGCGTCGCGCCATGCTTGGAGGTTGTTTGCCAAAAATTCGGCGAGTTCCCTCGGGTACTCGCCGAACACGCCGGCGCTGCATTCTTTGGTTTGGACGATTTGCAGATTGTCTTTTGCTGTCTCGATTTCACGGCCGGCTGTTTCGTTAAAATTCATAAAGTTAATCCCGGGTTTAGCTATCTAAACTATTTAGACTCCAGTTTGTTTAAAATTTGCAAAATCAAGTCATTTTGTTTTTCCAAATGCTGCAAGATTGCTTCGGTTTCTTTTTCCGATTTAACATTAACTTCAAAATCCGCTTCAGCCCTAAGTTCGGAATGGCGCCCCTGCAGGTTTTGCCCAACCATAATTAACGGCATTAAAAATATCTGTACCATGTTGGAAATAAACAGCCACAAAACAAAAGCCGGCTTTGGATCAAAGCGAAGACCAATTGGCGCCAACGTATTCCAAGATAGCCATAGAATTGTCCAGCAGAAAATAATTAAAAAGAATCCCATAGTGCCCACGTGGTCTGTTATCCAAACCGCCACTCTGTCCAGCCGGCTAAGGCTTTGGCGGTGTTCTTGGTTGACATTGCGGATTACTGTTTTAGAGTTATCGATTTTTGTCTGGGTTGGGAGAGTATTGATCATATGGGTTTGCTAAATAATGATTTATCCAGTTATATTATAGCATTTTTGAAAGAAAGGATGTTTATGCTGATTGTTCTATAATAAAATCTGAAATTAAAAAATACACACTAGTTCACGGCCGTGAACTAGTGTGTATGGGTAATATTTTGATATTTTTAGGTGTGCTTAAGCTTTAGAGAGAACTGAGATCAACAGTTTCGTCAATGCGGATTTGTTTTACAAAGTCCGGAATGTGGCTAACCATAACCATGGCGCCCTGATATTCATCCAAAGCTTTGGCAATCACCGGTAAGTGGCGGAAATTAATGTGGTTTGTGGGCTCGTCCAAAATAAGCAGGCCCGGCTTCATTAACACCAGTCTGCAAAATGACAGCAGTCCTTTTTGCCCTTCAGATAAAGCCGAGATGGGTTGGTCCAAAAGTTTTCCGTCAAGCAAAAATCCCGCGGCTGTGGAGCGCAAAGTATGTTCGTCAAATTTTTGCATAACTTCTTTTAAGGCGTCATAAGCTTTTTGCTCAAAGTTAAAATTGCCAAAATCTTGTTTGTAGTAGCCAATCACAACATCTTTGCCCAAAACAAAACCTTTGCCTTGGCCGGTTGCAAGTTTCTGAAGCAGGGTGCTTTTGCCAATGCCATTTGGCCCTTCCACGTACATGTGGGTATTTTTGCGCAAAACAATATCAGTATCTTTGGTTACAAGTCCGTGTGCTCTTACCGCGGAAATGGAAGTAAATTCCAAAACTTTTCCGTCAAAAAATTGATCAAATTCCTGAACCGGAATATCAAACTCGCGGATGGTTTTGTCTTCCTGGCGAACCTGCACAATGCTTTCTTCGGCTTCTTCCACGCTCTCGCGCATTCGTTTGGCAACTCCGCGGAGCTTTCCGCCTTTGTGGGCGAAAACTTCGGCTTGGGCGCGCTTTTCTTTAATTTGCATTTGCATGCGGGCGTTTTGCTGATTCTCGCGTTCAATCCGGTTTTTTATATCTTCCACCACATCGTAATAGTTTCCGGTATACTGTTCAATTTTGTGGGTAAACACATCCAAGTAAAGTACGCCGTCGGAAAAGGCGTTTAAAAAATCTGCATCGTGGGAAATTACCAAACAGGTTTTTTCGTACATCATTAAAAAGCCGGTTAAGTGCTCTATCCCCTGCTGGTCCAAATTATTGGTAGGCTCGTCCAGAAGTAAAATATCCGGATTTTGGATGAGTGCATGTGCCAAGAGCAAACGCGCCTGCTGTCCGCCGGAAAGCTCTTTAACGGTTTTTTCCAAAGGCAAATCTACATTTACCACCTCAAAAACATTTTTTATCAACTTGTCCAAATTATATTTTTTTTCGGTAAAAGCCGTGGCAAAATAATCGCGCACGCTCAGTTCCGCCAAATCCAGCGGCATAACCTGGCGGGCTATGGCAATACTGGCGTCCGTGGGTGTTGTAAATATTCCGCCTTCATTTGGTTTAATTTCGCGGGTAATTAATTTGAACAAGGTGCTTTTGCCCGCGCCATTTTGCCCCATTAAAGTAATTTTTCCGCCTTCGCGCAAAGAAAAATCCGCCTCTTCCAGAAGAGGCTTATTGTTCGAATATTCAAATGTTACGCCGGAAAAGCGCAGGATTACATTGTTAGACATATGACTACAGAATTACGAATAATACGAATCTACAGAAAACTACAGAAGCTTATCCGCTTTCGCTGAAGCTACGACGGTTTAGCCTCTATTTTTAAATATAAGTGGCTAAAAAAATCAAAGCCGCAAATTTGCTGCTTTGTGTAAAGATTATAACAGATTGGCCGGAAAATTGCAATTATTTATACTAACGCTCGGCCGAGCGTTAGTATAAATTTTTACGATCAAGTTTTAATAGTATCTTCTCCGCGCCAGAGGTTGCTGGTGCCGATGCCTGAGACGCCGCAGGATTTTAAGTATAAGAATAGCTGGGTTTTATAGGCGGTAAAGCTTTTTAAAATCATATTTAAAAACCACAGGCTCCTTGGCTGACTGCGTCCCCTGCCGAACAAATCAACTTCTTCGGCAAGTTCGGCATCGGTAATTTTGCCAAAAATATTTTTCAAATCTTCGGTTTGTTCGTCCAGGCGCCGGGTAAATTCCTCGGCCGGCATTTGGTAGGCCTCTTTCATTGCCTCGTGAAAGTTCTCAATTGCCTTACCCGAGTAAATAGCCCCGGCTTCCAGCTTGGCAAAGTGCGACAAATATTGGAGCAGCTCCAGGGTGGAGCGCTGTTTTTCCGTGGGTCGGTAATTAAGCATCTCAGGCGTAATTTTTTCATGGAGATGTTTAATAATTTTAATTTCCTGCAGGCAGGAATCCAAAAATTGTTGTTTTGTGATCATAAATTGCTCTTGTAAATTTTAAAATTGTGCCCGGTTATTTCCAAGATTTTTTTAAAATCTTCCATGCCAATAGCCAGGGTGGCGGTGTTAATGTTGGGATGGACGTAAATTTTATCTAAGCTTAATAAATCTTCATCAATGGCATAAGTTACCAGATGCTCGGAATCGTTTATTAATCCTAAAGGCGAAACCGATCCGGGCGTTAGGCCCAAAACTTCAAACATGTTTCCTGCAGGCGCGAACCGTAAGCTTTTTTCTCCCAAAAATTCGCCCAAATGTTTTAAGTCCGCGCGCTTTTCGTCCGGTATGGTTACCAGGTAAAACCGGCGCTTTTTGTCATCGCACAAAAATAAATTTTTGGTCTGCTGTCCCGGAACATGCCCGGCTTTGGTTTTGGCCTCATCTGCCGTAAATACGGCCGGGTGGTCGTATTTTTGAAAAGGTATGTGGTGGTTATTCAGAAATTCGTATATATTAGTCATAAAAAAATTATACCATACACATAGCAAAAAAGCCCGGAATTTGAACCCCGAGCTTTTTGCTTTGCATTAATTACAGTTTTAATTTTTCCGCTATGTAGTCTATGTCTTTGTCTCCCCTGCCGGACAGGTTAACAATAATTATTTTTTCTTTATCCATCTCGGGCGCCAATTTAATTGCATAAGCTACGGCATGCGCGCTTTCCAGAGCCGGGATAATTCCTTCGGTTTTGGAGAGTTCCAAAAATGCATCCAGCGCTTCTATGTCGTTTGCGGTTGTGTATTCGACTCTCCCGCTGTCTTTTAAATAGGAGTGCTCTGGCCCGACCCCGGGGTAATCCAAACCCGAAGCAATTGAGTGGACAGGCAAGGGCTGTCCCTTTTCGTCTTGCAAAAGATAAGTCATCATGCCGTGCAAAACTCCTGGCGTGCCCAAGGTTAGGGTTGCGGCGTGCTCGCCTGGTTTAAAACTTTTTCCCGCAGGTTCAACGCCAACCATCTTAACTTCTTTGTCCGCCAAGAATTCGTTAAACAGACCCATGGCATTACTGCCGCCGCCAACGCAGGCAATAAGCGCATTTGGCAAACGTTTTTCCTGCTCAAGAATTTGCTGTTTGGCTTCTTTGCCGACTACAGACTGAAAGTCGCGAACCATCATTGGGTAAGGGTGAGGGCCTACCACGGAACCAATGGCAAAGAAAGTTGTTTTGTAATTTTGCATAAAGGCTGCAAATGCGCTGTCTACGGCATCTTTCAGGTTTTTGCCTCCTTGGGTAACTTCCACAACCTTGGCTCCAAGCAGCTTCATTCTAATTACGTTTGGATGCTGCTTTACTATATCAATGGCGCCCATATGAATTTCGCATTCAAGGCCCATTAAGGCCGCGGCAGTAGCCAGGGCCACGCCGTGCTGTCCGGCACCGGTTTCTGCCAGAAGTTTTTTCTTTCCCATGCGTTTGGCGAGCAAAGCCTCGCCCAAACAGTGGTTAATTTTATGCGCGCCGGTGTGGTTTAAATCCTCCCTTTTTAAATAGATTTTTGCTCCGCCGAGTTTTTGGGTAAGATTTTTTGCCAAATATAAAGGGCTTGGACGACCAACATAATTTTTTAGTAAATTATGGTACTCTTCCAAAAAATCAGGATCATTTTTGTATTTGTCATAAGCCTCTTTCACTTCGGCAATGGCAGTTTGTAGCTGCTCCGGAATATACTTTCCCCCGTATTTACCGAAATATCCCTTTTGGTCAGGTTGCTCAAAATTTAGATTGTTCATAGGTTTAAATTTAAATTAATAAAATAGCCTTTGCGAAATAATAAAGGTTTCTTGGAGCAGAACTCCGAGGTATCGCGTCCAAGGAGCAGATTAATTTCGCAGTCCCCATATAATCGTGCCGAAGGTTAAGAGCCTGTATTTCCGCCGGAGGCGGATCCGCCTTTGGCGGAAGCTCAATTCCTCGGCTCGCTCGGCCGTAAACGGCCGGACTCGCCTACGTCGCTAATAAGCTTCGCCAAGTTTCGGTGCAATGATCTTTGAAAAAATATCTTGTCATGATATTGATGGGTTATCCGCCTTCGTCCCGAAAAGCATTTTTTTAAAGCGGGACTTCGGCGGATTGTTCCCTATAATTATTTAATTAATGTGAACAAAAAAACCGCCCAAACTTTGGGCGGTTAAAATGTAAATTAGTTAAAAAGACATGTTTAATCCACCCAAAGTTTTTGGGCGGTCCACCAAATGGAAGAATTGCTAATTAAATGTCTCATAGCTAAAGTATAAATCAATTTTAAAAAACAGTAAATAGCAAAAATTTATTAAGCAAATCCTCCGGCCTGAATGTGCCAGAGCCTTTGGTAAGTGCCGTTTTGGGCTTTGAGAAGCTCGTTGTGCGTGCCTGCTTCAGTAATTTGGCCGTTTTCCAAAACAATAATTTGGTCCATTTGCATAATGGTGGAAAGCCTATGAGCAATAACAATTACGGTTTTGTTGGCCATTAAATTTTTTAACGCGTCTTGAATATAGTGCTCGCTTTCGCTGTCGAGTGACGACGTCGCTTCGTCCAAAATTAGAATTGGCGCATTTTTTAAAATAGCCCTGGCAATGGCAACGCGCTGGCGTTCTCCGCCGGACAGCTTAACTCCTCTTTCCCCCACGTAAGTTTTATACTGTTCCGGAAATTTGGAAATAAATTCGTCCGCGTGCGCCAGCTTGGCCGCATTAATCACCTGCTCCTCTGTGGCTTCCGGTTTGCCGTAGCGGATGTTTTCCAGGAGCGACCGATGAAATAGTATGGGATCTTGCGGAACCAAAGCAATGTTTTGGCGCAAAGATTCCTGAGTCACTTTGGCAATGTTTTGCCCGTCAATTAAAATTTCCCCGCTCTGAATGTCCAGGAACCTAAACAGCAGTTTAACCACGGTGGATTTGCCTCCGCCCGAAGGGCCAATAAGAGCCACCCTTTGTCCGGCGGAAATTTGCAAATTAAAATTTTGAAAAACCGAAGGGTTGTTGTCATAAGCAAACCCGACGTTTTTAAATTCTATGCCACCCTTATTTATTTGCAGAGTTCCGGCGCCTGGCGCGTTTTGAATTTCGTGCGGAGTAAGCAAAATTTCCGTCATCTCGTTGGCGTCGGCCAGACTTTCGTAAATCCTGCGCACAAAACGGCCAAAGTTCCAGAGCTGCAAAAACATCTGAATCAAATATGATTGAAACAAAACAAAATCCCCCACCGTAACCTGGCCTTTTTGCCAGTAAATTACGGCAATGTACATTACCACAAATTCCAAAATTACCATTAAGAACCCTTGTACGGTTTCGGAAATTTGGCCAAGATCCCAGGAGAGCTTTCTTATTTTATACAATTCTTCCGTAAGACCGTAAAAAGTTTTTATCTCGCTTTTGGTACCGCCAAAAAGCTTTAGGTTAATATTGTTGCTGGTGGTATCGGCCATTTGTCCGGTAATTTTGGTATCCATGGCCGCTCTTTGCACGTCGTACTTAATTTTCCAGAGCGCAAACCAGTAGTTAAATAAAATGTACAAAATTGACCAGATTAGAACCGTAAAGCCAAGCCAAAAACTTCGGAAAAACAGAACTATTAAAATAATCAGCAAACGCAAAACCACCTGCCCGATGTTGGCGGTAAACTGATCCACAATGTCTTCAAAGGCCCGCGAGTAGCGGTTAACTTTTCTAATCAGGCTGCCGGCAAAGTTATTGTTGAAATAGCTGTAAGAGTGATTTTGCAAATAAGAAAAACTTGTGTTGAGTAAATCTGACATTACTCTTGATTCAAAAGCGTTGTTGGCAAACGAGGAAACGCGCCAAAAAGCCCAATTAATAAAACCGACCCACATTATAAGAACCAAAATGTGTATAAGCGGTCCGGCTGTTGCTTTCCCGGTTACGAGTATGTCAAAAAACCATTTGTACAAAAAAGGCTGATATAAATCGGCTCCAACGGCAATGGCCATTCCGGCCAAAGTAAAAAACAGCAGCCAAGGATATTTTTTGCTGTGCTGCCAGTAAATTTTGAATGTAGATTTGGTATAAGGCTTCATAGGTATAATATATATAGACGAAAAAACCCAAGTTTAGTTACTTGGTGGCTTAATTATAGCATAATGCCGAAGTTTGTGGGTTTGTTTGCCTTAAAGTTTAATAGCGGTAATTTTATCCGCAAGGTCTTTTAGGCTGTTAAATTCAAAATATTTATGGGCAATTGATTTTGATGTGTGCACGCAAGTTCCCTTTTTGGCCGCAAGAATTATGGGAGTATTTTTGGAATAAGCATATCCCAGTTCAATTAACTGCCCTTCGCTTCTGTCTTTGGAGTTTACAAACGCAAATACCAAATCCGATTTCTTTAATTTGAGTAAAGCGTGGTTTAAAATTTCTTTTACGGAGAAGTTTTTTTCGCGAAACAGATTTTCGTCATTTAGTGAACAGTAAACATCGTGTCCTTCTTTGGCTAAGGCTTTGCAAACAAAGCCAACGGTTTTTTGCAGGGTTTCCGGTTTTTCGCCCGTGTGTTTATATGATATAAATATTTTTTTCATGGTTTTATAGCCGCAGAGACAATATGGGTTATTTGCCTAAGCTTTTTAAAGCGTCTTGCTCCTTTTGGTTTTGATTTATGAGCACGCTATTATTTTGCTGGGTTTGCTGTATGGTGTCTTGTCCGGTTTGCGCAGCAGATTTGCCTCCGCTGCCCGGCTTTTTAAAATACATGATGAATAGAACAGCAATAATTGCGATAACAATTAAAAGTGAGATTAATAAAAAGCCCGGCTCATAATTTTTGTTTTCCATAGTTTTAGTTATCTATAAAGGGCAAAGTCAGCTTTATTACAGCAATCGAGCAACGCTGCAACATAAATTTTTTTCTTGTTGTTGTATCCTTTAAGCATTTTTTTAATTGGTGGCAAAACCGTACCGGCCCAAATTACATCGTCCACAATAATTGCCGTTCCGGTGTAATCGGATTTTTTAAAGTTGGTTCTTTCTATCGTCCTGATGCCGTCTATAATATTTGTCCAAATTTCAAAACAACTTGCTTTTATACCGCGTTTCTTTAAACTTTCGGTGACAATTTTTGACAAAGCCAATCCTCCCGTACATACGGCTAAAATGTGGACCGGACCTTTAAAATCCGGAATTTTGTCCGCCAGCTTAAGAATGAATGCCCTGGTATTTTTGTGCATAATTTTTAATTTAAGTTTTGCGCCCGAAGCCGAGGTCGGACGTAAATTAATAATTATATATGATTGATTTACATTTTCATTTCGTCAAAAGCCCAGGATATAATTTCCAGCATTTGAGGATAATTTTCGCTGCCGCGGTCCTTGGTGTAAAAATACAGAGTGTTGCCGACCAGCTCGATATTAAGCTCAAACGGCAAATTATAAATTTTTTCCATAAAGTTAGGCGCCAAAAGTTCAAGAGAATTAATTTGGTCTTCCGGCGTCGCAAGCAAAACGAACCGATTATTAAAATCGGCGCTTTCGGTTTGCATCTTTTTTAAACCCCAAGGCGCAAAGTTAAAAAAGCCTTTCTTTTTTATAAGGATGTCGTTATAGCTTTTCGGAAGTATTGCCTGGGCAATAAGATAATTGTCGGGC
>CAIWKW010000225.1 GCA_903913365.1 Candidatus Doudnabacteria bacterium
ATTTTAAATATTAATTTCATTGCAGTGCGCGTCAGGCTCCACAGAGCCTTAGCCCGCGCCAAAGCTTTGGCTAACTTTTAACTTATATGAATACTTTTAACGAAAATCTTTTGAGCGATTGGGGCAGGCTGCAAAGGCAATCTCCCAAAGGTAACGAAATTATAAAAGTAAAAATTTTGGAAAACTTTTCCTTAAACGCCCAGGCAAAACCCGCGGTTTCCTTTAAAATAAATTTTAATTGGCTGCCCCTGGCTTTGGCCGGCTTGGCGGTTTTGTCTTTCTTTATTATTCCGTCTCTGACAAATACTCTTCCGGCAACCCACACCTCTTTTTCAGGCATTACAGCGCAGACTCCGGCAGTCTATAAGTCCGCCACATCGGACATGGCGCAAAAAGCTGTGCCGGAAAGCAACTTGCAAAGAAATTTGGGTGCCGGCTCGCCGGATCTTTTTTCTCAACCTCCTGTTATGGACCAAACAACACCCATAAGCGACAATCGGGAATTATTAAAAATTTATTATTCGGCAACCATTCAAACCGGCAATGTACAAAATCTGGCGGATCGCGTCACAGCCACTGTCAGGGGTCTTGGGGGCAGGGTAGACTCAATAAACAATTCTTCCGAATCGGGATATTTGGCCTTTGTAATTCCGGCTGATAAATTTGAAACTTTCCGCTCGCAAATTAAAGGCTTGGTAAATTACCGTTTTTATTCCGAAACCACGCAATCGGAAAACATGCTTCCGGAAAAGCTTAATATTGAGGACCGGCAAACCCAAACAAGCAACTCAATAAATCAGCTCGCTTCCGATAAAAATCAGCTTATCCAAAACCACGCCCGCACAGTAGCTTCGTTAAATTCCCAGCTTCAAACGGCAAACAAAAAACTTAGCGATTTGCAAAACCAAACCACAACCGACGCAAACCTTGCCATGCAAATTGAAGCCCAAAAACAAGATTTGGCAAACCAAATAAAAAATTTACAAAATCGCTTGTCCTCGGAAAATTATAATTATTCAAACCAGCTGGACTCCTTAAATTCTCAAATTCAAGATCAGCAAGATATTTTGGCTGGGCTGGACAAGCAAACAAGCAGTCTGCTAAATAACGTGGCTACAGTAAACGGCACAATATCGCTGGAGCAGATAAATTCCTGGCAAATATTTAACGCTTACGTACCCGCCGGGTACTGGGTAACTGGAATACTTCTGATTTTAGCGCTAGTAACCTATTTTATAATCAAATCAAAATCACAATTTTTACTTCCGTAAAAAAAGCCCCCGATTAATCGGGGGCTTTTAATTAAAACTTTAGTTTTCTATTCCGAAACGTATTTATAAAATTTTCTTTTGGCAAATTCAACAACCACCAAATACAGCAAAGTAATAAGCAGGCCACAAAATACCATGGCAATGGAAATTGGAGCAAAATTGAAAATTTGTTTTATCGGGCCAAGGGCCAAAAACAAGGCAATAAATAAAGCCAGAAGTACGGAAGCAATTAAAGACTTTGCCGGCTTGCTCTTGTAAAACGGCACAACCTTGGTGCGAATTACAAACACCACCAGCATTTGCGTGGCAAAGGAAGTAATAAACCATCCTGTCTGAAATTGATGCCCGGAATAATGGAACATAAAACTTAGGGTGGCAAAGGTTAAAAAATCAAACACCGAGCTAATAATCCCGAACACAACCATAAACCGGCGCAAAAAATGAATTTTCATTTGCCGGGGTTTTTTTATGGCTTCTTCATCAACATTATCCAACGGAATAACAAACTGCGAACCGTCATAAATTAAGTTGTTCAGCAAAATTTGCGTTGGCAGCATGGGCAAAAAAGGGAAAAACATGGAGGCGCCGGCCATGGAAAACATATTGCCAAAATTGGAAGAAAGCCCCATCATTAAATATTTTAAAGTATTGGCAAAAGTTTTTCGCCCTTGAATAACCCCGTCCACCAGCTCTTTTAAACTCTTGTGGAGCAAAATCAAGTCCGCCGATTCCTTGGCCACATCCACCGCGTTGTTTACGGAAATTCCGACATCCGCGGCCTTAAGAGACGGGGCATCATTAATGCCGTCGCCCATAAACCCAACCACGTGATTGTTTTTTTGCAGGCTTTCAATAATCCGCTTTTTCTGGTCGGGCGTTACCCGAGCAAAAATTGTTGTTTTTTCCACGGCCAATGCCAGTTGAAGGTCACTTAATTTTTCTATTTCACTGCCAACCAACACGCCCAAAACTTCCAAATTAATTTCCTGGGCAATTTTTTTTGTTACCAGCTCATTGTCTCCGGTAATAACTTTAATTGCTATGCCATAATCTTCCAGAGTCCGCAGGGTTTGCGTGACGGTTTTTTTCGGCGGATCCAAAAAAGCGATAAAACCCAAAATAATTAAATCTTTTTCGTCCTCTTTCTCATAAGCCGTTTTTTCCGCTAAAGTTTTGTAGGCCACGGCCAATACTCTAAAGCCGTCGTTACTTAAGGCCTGATACTCTTTTTCCAGCTGGGCAACAATAGACATGCTGATTCTGTTGTTTGCGTCTTTATAAAAACCGCAGG
>CAIWKW010000226.1 GCA_903913365.1 Candidatus Doudnabacteria bacterium
AAATATTTTTCTTTTATAAAAAACCAGTCTTTGCATACTAAGGCATACACAGCTACTATTGGCAGGGGCAAAAGGCCAATAACGCTCTTGGTCATAACGCCCAAACCCACAGATGCCCAAAACAGCAGAAAAAATTTCCTGTTTTCGCGGGCAAGGTCAAAAGCAAAAAGCGACAATAAAACGAAAAAGGTTACGGGAATATCAAATTTTAAAAACCAGGCTTGGGCAATAAAAAAATGAGCTAAATAAAATGTTGCCAAAGTTAGCAGCCCGACTGTCTTAGATTTAAATAAGCGTATGGTAAAAAAATAGCTTAATACCATAACTCCCAAAGCAAAAAACGCACTCCAGAACCGCGCGGCAAACTCGGTAACTCCAAACACGAGATATGCAAATTCAATCAGCCAAATCATAAGCGGAGGCTTTTCAAACCATAGTCCGCTGAGATTTTGCGGACTAATGCTTCCAAGCCAATGTAAATCGGTTATATTTTTGGTTTCGAATGATTGTCTTGCAACCTGGGCGTAAATCCCCTCATCCCAATCAACTATAGGATGGCTTCCGAGCTTGTAAAACAGCAGAAAGCCATAGCCGGCAATTAAAATTACAGCTATGGCACAAAGCGAAAATTTTTGCCACGACAATTTTTCTGGCATTTATTTCAGTTAGTTTAAAAATTACCGTAAAAAATTCTTACCTAAGTCCTTAAGCACTTCACCGGTTATAGCCTTTGCGCTTACTTTGTCTGTTTGAAACTCCCTGCCAACTGAAAATCTGTTAGCCTTCCATCTTTGGATGTTTTTGTGTATCCGACTTTTAGCTATTGGGGCTTTAACCTTTGTTGTTTTAATTCTGTTTTCAATACGTTTAAGAAGTATATTCTTTGGAGCGTCCAGATGGTAAATTAACAGCTTGGCTTTGTTCTTTTTTGCCATTTTTGCGAAATCGGATAGCGGCCGCATGCCTTTTAAAAAACCCTGGGCCACAACCAAGCTAATGCCTTGCTTAAGATATTCTTTACACATCTCTATCATTACAGCCCGCACAATGGCATTGTCTTTTTTAGACCTCTTGAAATCGGAAATAAACCATTTAATCCTATCCTCATTAATTAAAGCCGTCCGCTTCAGCTTTTCCGCCAGCATCGCCCCCACAGTACTTTTCCCCGAACCCATCGGCCCATCTAGTATAACAATAAATTTATTCATGGGATAAGTATAACAAAAAGCTGTCCACAAAACTAGACAATTTCTAACATAGTTTCGACATCTTATAAGAACAAAAAAAAATCCAACAGCCATTGGTAATTTTGTCTTCACAAAAATAATAAAATTTTTACTCGTGTCTAGCGAAACTATATTAGGAAGAAATAAAAAAACCTAGGACCTTGATTATTTAGAAAATACCCCTTTCGGGGTATTTATCAATTAGTCAGATGTATTCATAAATTTTATGGTTATTTTTTAAATCCAATCGGGATTATTTTTTTACCATTATTAATTTTTTGCATTCGCTCTTTTATCCCTTCTTGTTGAAGGGCCAGCCCTTTGATTTTTATTTTGTCTGACCATAAATTATATAATTCTATCGTGTTTTCATAAAGCTTAAATTCATCTGTATGCCTCGTAAAACAAAGCATCGCAAATGATCTCTCAACAAAATTACAATAGACTTGTGCGGCAGCAGTGAACAAAACATCTTCATTGGCTACCCCTTTAGTAAAATTCATGGAGAATACCTCTAGCCAATTCAGTATAATAGTACAGTCATCATAAAAATCTGTATGGGTTCGAAAAAAATTTATACTTTCTGCATAAGATTGCTTTTCTGCAGGCGTAAGACCTTCTATTTCTTCAAAACAAAAGTTTTTAAGTGCTAGGTGTTTAAAAATATAGCCTTGACTGTTGGCTTTTTTATAGTATGCGTTTAATAAAGGAATGAGTTCTTTTCCCACTTTTTCTGCTAAATCTACCGCCGCAGCAGCAGCCTCTCTTTCACATCTAGTTTGCAAATCATCTTTAGCAATTTTAACTTGATAAAATACAAGACCACCAAAAATTATACTACCTCTAACTAATATTAGTATAAAACCAAGCTTAATTAAAGTCAAATGTCATTAAATGCATATGAAAAAATAATTAAATTGAGGGCTTGTTTCTGGCTACAACTTTCTACAAACTAAAATAATACTGACACCCGTCGAGGATGCGAGCTTTAAAGTTGGTTACGCTTACTACCATGAAGATGATGACCAAGGATATGAATAGAATTTCCCAAAAAGCTCGCTTGGTTAGGGCTTTGTCCAAAGAATAATGGAACAGGCCCCACATTAGGTTATAGCAGGCGGCCATAAAAACAGAAGCGGTAAAATAGTTAAAGCCCCAAAATATGTAAACACCCTGGCCTATTATTGCCATTATTAAAGATATGCTTAAGGCAATAAGCATATTCTTTCCGTTCACAAACTTGTGCTGGTAAAGCGCCTGGAAAATTAGCAAAAAAGAAAAACAAAATATTTCCACGGAAAAATATTCTGGCTTTAGGCAGTAATAGCGCAAAATAGCAAGCGAGGCCGCGTAAAGAATGGCCGCGGTATAAATTTTTACCATGGAAAGCGCCACAAAAATATCCGTATCTACCACATCTTTTCCCCTGTGAAAAGCTTCTTTTATAAACCAATAGTAAACAATAATGGCAAAACTCGAGAGGACTGCCAAAAGCTCCTGTAATCTTAAATTGCCGAAATTAACGTAAAACAAAGTTACAGCCGACCAGAAAATAAACGTTGGTACAAACAAAAAATAAATCCAGTGTTCTATATGTTCCAGCTTGCGGAGATGATACCACCTGTCGGCAATCGCGGATGAGATAATTTTCCCCCACCTCAGCGTATTATTTACAACTGCGGCATGTTTTATTTTGGCTCTTTCAATACTGCCGGGCCGGCGAATATGCAGATCGTACAGCAAAACCACCTCAAACATTAAATACAAATAAACCCAAAAAGCAACCTGCAAATAAATAGCCGGCTGGTTTAAATTTAATATATAAATCATTGCCTCAAATCCAAAAATAACGACAAAGGAAATTAAGGAGGAGGAAATAATTTTTTGGGTTGATAGCCTCATAGTGTACTAATAAGCGATACTAATATACGAATGCACGAATGATACTAATAATATAAATATTAACTAATTTATAATTGTTGGGCTTTCTTGCGTGCTAACTCGGAGGCTTTAAATAAAGATTCAAAAGTTCCGGCGTCTGTCCAGTCCCCTTTTACCACTTCAAAGCTCATCTGGTTTTTTGAAATGTAGGCGTTGTTTACGTCCGTAATTTCCATTTCTCCCCTGCCCGAAGGCTTTTGCTGTTTAATAACGGAAAAAACTTCTGAGTCATACAAATAAAAACCCGTTACGCTTAAATTGCTTTTTGGATTTTTTGGTTTTTCCTCAATGCCGATAACCTTTCCGCCTTTAACCTCGGCCACGCCAAAACGCTCCGGATCGGGAACTTCTTTTACAAAAATCATTGCGCCTTTATTTTCTTTTCTAAAGCGCCCAACGCCTTCCACCAGTTGCTCGCGGTGTTCAAAAATATTGTCGCCCAAATGCACGGCCACGCTTTCGCCGTCCGCAAAATCTTCAGCCAAAGCCAAAGCCTGGGCAATACCGCC
>CAIWKW010000227.1 GCA_903913365.1 Candidatus Doudnabacteria bacterium
ATACTATTATTTTTTTGACAAGGTATCTACCACATCCAAATGCGGATAATCAAAAATATCCTTAATAAATTTGTCAAAGGTGTCGCGTCTGAGTAAAAATTCATCCACCGTCATTACGCTGTAATTTATTTCTTGACCCATCATTTTTGCCACAATTTTCAAAAAATCGGAAAGTTTGTTTAAATTAACCTTTCCCACAAGCAACAAATCCACGGGCAAATTGGGCTGGCCGGTAAAAACACCGCTCAAAAATGCCGCCTTAATATCGCCAAGGTGCTTAATAGCGCTAAACAATTCATCTTCGTATTTTGGACCGCTTTGATTCCAATAATTTTTCATTTCCGGCAAAAGCTTGTAATGCCGATTAAGAATGTAATACTTTTTCCCTTTTTTGGAAAAACTGGCCACCGGGCCAACCGCAGCGAGTTTGTTCAAACTATGAGCGGTTTTTAAATAAGGTACGCTTAATCTCTTGGCAACTTCCGTAACAGAAAAGCTTCTGGCCGGAGCGCTTAGGAAAAAACTCAGTACGGACGAATCCGTCTTGGAATCAACTATTTCTTGAAGCATGGGTATAATTAATACGACTTTTTAGATTAACCAACTATAGTTTGGCTGATCTTGCCGATATTTTAATAATATTTAACGAATTCATTATAGCACATTTTGTTTTTTGGCATAAATGTTGTATAATTAACAAGATTAAACTGTAGCCAGAAACAAATCTCAATTAATTGTCTAGAGTAAAAAGCCTAACGCTTTCTCCATTCCCGCCACCCGATTAAAAAAGTGGAAAGACTCTACCATTAACTTAAAATTTTTGTGGAAGAATTAGAATCACAAATAGCAAAAATCCAACTGGGTAACATAAAGTCTTCCAGCACTTATGTTTACATAACTGCCGAAAAAGCGCCGGTTGGCTCGGCCGAGCTTTACGTTGTGGCTGAGTTGCCATTATTAAACCCGGCTGCCGAGGAGTCATGCGAGAGAATATGCCAAGCCATATCCTCCACTTTAAAACGAGCCTACCGAAATCCGGGCATGGCAAATAATTTTGAATCGGCCATTAGTCAAATTAACGAGGAACTGGGAAAACTGGCATCGCTTGGACAGACCGGATGGGTTGATAAGCTTAACTGCATATTAGGAGTTAAGGAGGGTGAGTCTTTTAACATTGCCACCACGGGGAAAGTTTCGGCCTATTTGCTGCGCAACCGCGAATATACGGACATTTCCTGTTCTCCGGACCAAAGCCATCCCCTAAAAACTTTTGAAAATTACGCCACCGGAAAAATTCATTTGGGTGATTTGTTGATTTTATCCACCACCCAGCTGTTTAATTATCTTTCCATGGACAGGCTGCGCAGCGTTATTGGCAATTCCAATTTTTTAACTGCCGCGCAAACTGTTATTGCCCTGCTGAAAGAAAATGCCGACCCGCAGGTTTCTTTTGGCGTACTGCTTAATTTACAGGTGCCTTTTGGCCAAGCCGAAGAAAAAGATGAGGATTTGGAGAGTTACGTAACAAATCAACCCGCAAAAGAAAATGTGATTTTGACCAACATAAAAAAATTTGTTGCCGCAACTTTCGCATTTTATAAAAAAGACAAGCGCATACCAAAAACCGATATTCCAAAAATTGGCAACAATTTTGGCCAAAGATTAAAAAATCTTTCCGGCAACGCCAAAGATTTTGTAAACAAAAGCAAAGGCCTGTGGCAAACCGCCAAAACTTCCGCCGGCAGCGTGAAGACAACCGTGAGCAATCAAAATTTTAAAAATTTCAGCAAAGAAAAAAAATTCTTTTTAATTTCCACTTTGGTTTTATTAATTGTAGTTACAGCCAGTATTGTCGTGGCAGTAAGACTTAAAAGCACCAGACAAGTTCAAAGCCAAATAAGCAACCAATTTAAAGCAGCGCAAACAGCCATACTTAACGCTCAGTCTTCATTGCTTTACAAAGATTATACAACGGCCTCCACCTACATCCAACAGGCAAAAAACAGCCTGCCAACGGCAAAATCCGTAAGCTCTTCCGACAAGGCCCAATACGACAAGCTTGTATCCGAACTAAGCGACCTAACAGGACAAATGGAAAAAGTGGTTCAGGCAAAAGTAACCAGCTTGGGCAGCTTGGCACAGGGTTCCAGCTTAATTAGCCTGCCAAATTTTATTGCCACCCAATCCAAACCCGGAATAATCAGCTACAACAAACAAACGGGGCAAATTCAGGACGGAGCTTTAAAAAGTTCCGTTGCTGTTGTAGACAGCCTTTATATTTCCGGCAACATTGCGGTAATTTACGACGGCACGTCTTTATACGCCTGGGATTTTTCCACAGGAAATGTTGGAACCGGTTTTTCCCAGGATGTTCCAGCCAAAAATAATTTTGGCGGCATGGCTTTTTACCCGACAAACAACAGAGTTTATGTGGCGAATAAACAAGCGGGTCAAATTATCAGCTTCGTGCTTTCTAAAAATAAATTTTCCAAACCCATAATATCAATTCAAAATTCGTCCGTAACTCAAACGGTTGATATTACCATAGACACGGCGATTTATGCTTTAAATCAAACCGGTATAAATAAATTTTTGGGCGGCAAGCCGACTAACTTTAATATTTCGGGACTGGCAAACCCCTTTTCCGGTTCGGGAAAAATTTACACGCAAAAATCCTATAAATTTATTTATATTTTAGATTCTGCAAACAACAGAATTATTATATTAAACAAAGACGGCAGTTTGCTGGAGACTCTAAAGTCCGATCAATTTACCAAATTGCTTGATTTCTCCGTTGACGAACCGAATAAAACAATCTATTTGTTAAACGACAACACCCTATTAAAAACGGGTTTTTAAACGAGAGGCAACCAAAAAAACATTAAACGGAAACGCTCAATGCGGTCCGGGAGGTTTATATGCCCATAAAGCAAACAAACAGAGAAATAGAAGTAAGATTTCTGGAAGTTGACGAACAAGAAATACTTAAAAAAATCAAGCTTCTGGGAGCCGAGGATATGGGTGAGGAGCTTTTGCAGGAAACCATTTTTTATGACATTGATAAAAAGTGGCCCGAGCAAAAAAAAATGGTTCGCCTGAGAAAATCGAAAACCCAGAAGCTTTTAACCTATAAGCATAACCAGACCGACCTGCTGGGCGGAACCGAAGAAATAGAAATTAATGTTGACGATTTAACAAAAACAAAACAGCTGTTGGAAGCATTGGGACTTAAAGCTTTCAGAGTTCAGGAAAAAAAACGCCACTCTTTTAAATGGGCCGGGGTAACACTTACCCTGGATGAACAGCCAAAAGTTCCGGTTTATCTGGAAATAGAAGGGCCGTCCGAACAACTGCTGACAGATGCGGCCAGAGCCTTGGGGCTGGACTGGAATGAAGCGCATTTTGAATCCAGCAGGGACTTTATTGAACAAATTTATAAAATTCCCTTATCCAGTTTGAGCATTTATACCTTTGATAAAATAGAATAGTTATACAAAAATAAGCGTTTTAGGCGCTTATTTTTTGATAACAAATTTATAATTTTAGTTTAAGTTTGCTGAAATCAAAACTTTTTTAAAGAAAACGCTTGTAATCAAAGATTCCCTTTGGCAACCATGAATTTCAATAAATATCTTAATTTTTTTCCAGGAACTTTCCAACGATATCTTTTGTTTCCTGTAAGTCCTCTGCCACCATTAGCTTTGCCCGAAGCTCGTGGGCTCCCAAAAATCCCGAGCAGTAGGCTTTAAAATGTTTGCGCATTAAATAAAAAGATTTAATGCCGGAAAAGGTTTTTTCAAAAAGTTCGGCATGCTCAAGCATTACCGAAAGGCGTTCTTTTTGGCTTGGCTGATAGCCGTCTTTGCGCCCTCCTTCGCCAAGGCTTCGGAGGGTGCCCCGCTTTATATTGTTTTTTTGAGAGGCAAAGAACCAAGGGTTGCCAAACGCTCCCCTGCCAACCATAACCCCGTCAACTCCGGATTGTTTTGCTTTTTCCAACCCGTCCTCGTAAGATTTAACATCCCCATTGCCTATTATTAGAGTCTTGAATTTTGAATTTTGAATTTTGTTTCTAATATCAACTGCCTCGGCTATCTTGTCCCAGTGTGCGGGAACTTTGGACATTTCCTGCTTGGTTCGTCCGTGGACAGTTAAAGCATTAATATTCGTCTCGAGCAAATTTTTTATCCAGGCTTCCATTTCCTCCGGCTTACTGTAGCCAATCCGCGTTTTAACGGACACCGGCAAATCCCCTGCTCCTTTTTTTGCGGCCGAAATAATTTCCTGAGCCAATTTCGGTTCTCTCATTAGCGCCGCGCAGGCGCCAATTTTAATTTCTTTGGACTGCGGACATCCCATATTAATGTCTACACCGTCAAAACCCATGTCAGCCACAATTTTGGCCGCTTCATAAAACTTCTCGGGATTGGTACCCCAAATTTGCGCCACAATCGGCCTTTGGGCCTCGGTATATTCTAAATCTATAGCTAATTTTTTCCGCCCTTCGGGATGAGTTAGTCCATCCACGTTGACAAACTCGGTAAACATAACGAAGGGATTTCCCCTTGTCACTTGTAACTTGTCACTTGTAACTTGCCCGCTATAGCGGGCGAACATTTCCCGAAAAGCCGTGTCCGTAACCTCTTCCATGGGCGCAAGGCAAAAAAACGGTTTATCCAGCTCTTTCCAAAAACCACTGTTTATATTTAAAGAGCCGGACCTTGAGTCTTTTGAGTCGGTTTTTTTATTGCCAAAGAAAGAGCTGGGCTTATTCAATTTTTCCCAAAAATTGTTCATAAGAATGTATTATAAACAAAAATCAAACTTTTTAAAAGCTTTGACTATTACCCTCCATTAAGCTAAAATTTAGCACAGCCCGAGAGGAGGGCTAAAATGAAAAGTTTAAAACTTTTGACACTGCTTGGTTTTGCGAGTTTGCTCTTAGTGGCCTTTATGAACTGCTCTGCTCAAAAGGCCGTTCGCTTAGCGGAACTCGACCCGCCTTGGTGGGTCATTTCCGCCGTGATAGTCTTCGCTTCTTCGATACTTTACCTGATTATGGGAAACCTCTGGGACGAGCCGGCTCCTCTTTTCGCCAGCCTGCCCGGCATCACATGCTTTATCATCTTCTTGATATGGATGGCCACAGAGTCCGGCAGGCTCAATATTCCGATCGAGGGAACATTTTCAAGCCCATACCTGCAAGGAGTCTCGCTCTTTTTGGTCCTTTGCCACGTGATACTAATGATCGCGTGGTATGCGATCAACATCGGCAAAAGGATAAACGAAAAAATGCATCCAATGCCGAAAACTGACGACATAATCGGCTAGCATGATGCTGTTTCAAAAGACCCATATTACCTGCCGCGCACTTTTGTCCGGCAGGTGTCTTTTTTAAAAATTGAAAAACCGTCGTTGGCACACTGGGCGCCAACGACGGACTAAGCCGAGACTTCCCGCAAGAGGCTACTGCAAGTTAAACCTCCTGGCCGCATCAGCCAGAGGTTTCTGGCGCTCAACCTCTATCATAATCTGTTCAATGGAGTCCAGAACGCCGTTTACAAGTTCTCCAAACTCTCTAAATCCGTCGGTAATCCTCTTTTTCACCTCTACGAGCCGCTCGGCAAGATCCGGCTGAGGTACGGAGGCAGCCGGCTTTTTGGGCGCCGACCTTTCGGTCTGCTTTTTTTGCGGCTTCTCCTTCTTTTGGGCAGCAAACTTCTGCTCCTTAGCCGCCTTTTTTCTCCTATTATTCTCCTCAAAAATCACCAGGCCTTTAAGTTTAGCCATGGTGTAATCGGGATAGTAGACCTGAACCATCTTCAGCAAAGTCTCCAGACTACCGCCCCAATTATCGCGGATAATCTGCACTTTTAAGGGAATATTTCCCTCAGATTCTTTCTTACCAGCCATCCCATTGAATCCTTTTTGGTTTGAACAGTTAATACAAGCCTGAAGAAGATACGGCAAAATTCCTTGGCAAGTTGAACTTGCCAGGCTAATTCCTCCTTCTTCGGCCAAACACTCTTTAAGCTTAATTAAGCCCAAAGATACCGAGCTGTAATATTTATAACGTATAAAATAAAATATCGTTACCCGTTTGGGGTAACGATATTTTAAAATTGAAATCAGTAAACTTTACTATTATTTCAAGGTTACTTTAGCACCTGCTTCTTCCAACTTTTTCTTCAAAGCTTCGGCGTCGGCTTTCGGCATGTTTTCTTTTACCATTTTCGGAGCGGCGTCAACAATGTCTTTGGCTTCTTTAAGGCCAAGGCCGGTTACTTCGCGAACGGCTTTAATAACATTAATTTTGTTGGGGCCGGTTTCGGTTAATTCAACATTGAATTCGGTCTTTTCTTCGGCAGCGGCTACGGCCGGGCCGGCGGACATCATCATAGGAGCTGCGGCGCTTACGCCAAACTTAGCTTCTAAAACTTTTAC